>JAQQAM010000250.1 GCA_028532905.1 Spirochaetales bacterium | reverse complement strand
ACCAAAAGACAGTTTTCTGTAGGGGGCAATAATAACCCTGACGGGCTTCAGCAACTGGTGAAGCATGGCTTATTTAAGCAGAGATCCACCAAAGAGAGAAGCGGTTTTAATTGGTTTTCAGTAATTTAACTTTATCGGGGCTACAATAGAGTTGGAAATTCTATTCTCCTCACAAAGGGAAACAATTAAAAACTTACTGAGAAATATTCCAATGACATATAGAATGGACACAGAAATTGTGCAGAGTTTGGTGGTGATGGGTATTAGATGAAAACAATGAATGAAAATGAGCTGATCAGCTATTGGAATATGATACATAATCTTGCTTCTCATATGCTCCTGAATGAAGAGGACGCTGTTGATGCGACCCAATCCATTTTTGAACAAGCTATTTCCAGGTTAGATTCGTTTCGGCATGAATCCGGAATTGGAACCTGGTTCTACAGACTTGCCTATAACTATCTGATTGATGAACTTAGAAAGAGGAAGAGGGAAAGAATCACATTCGATTTATTTAAAAATGATATTACCAGGTTTCAGGAATATAACGATGAGCTTCAACTGTCCCGGGAAGAGGAAAAAATCTATATAAAAGAGATTAAAATCGGCTGCACGAAAGCTCTCTTGCAATGCCTTGAACCGGAAAACAGATTTATTTACATAGTTGGAACAATATTCAGCTTTCCCGGGAAAGATGCCGCAGCCCTCTGTAATATGACTTATGATACTTACAGAGCCCGGCTCTCCAGATCAAAGACTAAAATAAGGAATTTTTTGTCGGAGAACTGCGGTCTGGTTAATCCTCAGGCAAAATGCAAATGCAGAAAACGTCTTCTTATTGCCATGGAGAGAGGCCGCATCGATCCTGAGGCATCAGTAGAAAACAATAGAGCAATTAAACATTTTATTTCGGAACTGAATGAAGCAGATGAGATCTCAAGAATCTATCAGGATAATCCTTTTATGGAACTGACAGGTGAAGTGATCTCCGGGACAATACGAAATCTCGGTATCATAACCGGAGATCACAAATCCATCAATTAATCAGTATGCCGGTAGCAAATCCAACAAGAGACCCCAAAACAACAGTGGAAACACAGACCTGAATAAAAGCAGATGAATCCAGTCTGTAAATAAGGAAAGACAAGGGAATAAAAAACAGGAATGTGACAAGCAATCCGTTTAACACCGGTATCTCCAGTAGTACGAGGCGGGCATTTACAATACCGATAATCAGCCACAGGGAGAAGGCTGAGGCTATAAAAAGATGGTCAAGCTTTTTGACCGCCATAGGGATTACATCCAGTACTGCTGCAGCCACTCCGATGCAGATAGAAATAAGAAAACTGTTCATAATTTTTCACTCCTTCCTAATGTTAGACGAATGACTCAGCATATTGTGACAGCAAGGCTGTTTTTTTTTAAGAATATTAACCTACTGAAAAACTTTGGCACCTGATCAGTGAATGTGTACAGTCATGGTTTATCCAGAATAATTTGATTTGTAGCTGTATTCCTACTAAAATTGTATGGATTGAACGGAGGATAAAAAATGACCATAACTCCCTATATCAATCTATCCGGTGATGCAGAAGACGCTCTTGAGTTCTATAATAAAATCTTTGGCGGTACAACAGAGATTATGCGCTGGAGTGAAATGCCCCCTGATCCGGCCATGCCTCTTGAAGAGGGTTGGAAAAATAAGATAATGCATGCAGCCCTTACTATCAATGAGAATCTGAAAATATATCTGTCTGATTCATTTACGCAAAGAGAAGCTGTACATAACTCAGTTGTTCTCCATGTGGTATTTGATTCAGAGGATACATTGAGAGATGCATTTGCAGCTTTATCTGAAGGCGGTACCGTAAATATGCCTGTAGAATCTACCTTCTGGGGGTCTGTATACGGGGACGTGGTAGATAAATACGGAACAGCCTGGGGGCTGGAATATACATTGCCCGAGTAGTGTGGGTTTTAATGCTCCCCCTACATCACAACCTTAAAATAATCTACACGATCCTGCAGAGACTGGAGATTGCTTTTAGAATCCATACTGAGTGAGGCAATATCTTTGATGGCCGTATTTATCTCCCTGATCCCTATCTGTATCTCTGCAATACCGTTTCGTGTCATTTGGGATATTCCCTGAAGTTCTTTCATCTGTTCCTGAACCAGATGACTGCTTTTCTGAACCCTGGAGGAATCCTGTTTAACATGGCTGCTGGTATCCTGAATAAGATGAACGCCTTCCATGACATGCTTACAGTCCCGTGACATGCTTGTAATGGAATTATTTATCTGAACAAAGGCATGGGTAAAGGCTTCCACTTCATCGGCAAGAGAACCAAAGGCTTCCCCGCCTTTGATACTCAGATTCTGAGCTTCCCCCATGGAAACAACGGCCATGGACAGGTCATCGGATATGCTCTGGGCATTGTCTGCAGTGGACTCAGCCAGTTTTCGTATCTCTTCGGCGACAACCGAAAATCCCCGGCCCGCATCTCCGGCGTGGGCTGCTTCAATAGAGGCATTCATGGCCAGAAGGTTGGTTTGCTGCGATATGGATTTAATCATTGTTATGATGCCTCTGATTCTGTCGGTAATCGATGTCACATTCGCCATAGCATCAACGGCTTGTTGTATCTGCTGTTTTCCATCAGCTGATTTTTGTTCAATATGCTCCACAAGCTCACATTTTTCGGCAGAGATGTTGACGATTGTCTGCATATTGGTTGTGATTCGTTCTATATCAATTGTTGATTCAGAGAGCACTTTATTCTCTTCATCTATCTCGGAATCCAACTCATCGTTGTTGGATGAAATATCATTTATGGCATTCATTGAGGCCAGAACGGCATTATCAAGAATTTCCATTTGCTGTTCAAAAGAAAAAATATTCTGGGAGATTTCTGTAAGGGCGGCAGAAGTTTCCTCTATATTGGATGCCAGGGATGATCCCATAGAGTGATTTCTGGATGTGAGGTCTTTTATTTCGATAATGGTATTACTCAGATGATTCTGAAAGTCTCCAAAGCTTTTCACAACCTGCCCGATATCATCCCTGCTGCGGTGTTCCACCGTTTTAGTCAGATCTCCTGTTTTCAGGTGATTCACAATACTTTTCATATGACCCAGGGGTTTCATGGAATAACTTACAAAACCTGTTATCAGAACAGTGGCTGCCAGAATGATGATAAGGGTCAGCAGGCTGCTTCTGATGATGGTTCCCCTGATCTGTGCGTTGAGGCTATCTATCTTAAGAGCAATAAGAGCATCAATGTCATCGATATAGAATCCGGTACCGATTACCCAATTCCAGGGGCTGAAATGCCTTACATAGGACAGTTTGGGCTGATCTTCGGTTAAGCCGTTCTCTGTTGGTTTGGGCCAGTCGTAGGCAACAAATCCCCCTTCCTGTTCATTGCTGAGAGCTGCTTCTACAAAGGCTGTAAAAATATTCTGTCCTGTACCTTCTGTCCTGTTGAATTTGGGATCATCCAGAATCTGACCGTTCAGTTCCGGAGACACAGCATGCATAACAATGCGGGGTATAGGAGTATCCGTATTATTGATCCAGAAATATCCTGAACCTCTGTTATACCGCATTCCTGTCAGAGTCTCTTTGGCCTTCTCTCTGGCATCAGCCACAGCATCATCAACATATATTCCTGTTCCGATAATCCAGTTCCATCGAGACAGTTTTTTTACATAGGAGAGTTTGGCACGGTTTTCACTGAGGCCGTTTTCAAGAGGTTTCGGCCACATGTAGTCGACATATCCGCTTCCCGTTCCGGCAGTAACTTCAACAAACGCCTGAAACAGGTTCTGATCATTTTCTCCGGCACAATTATACCGGGGATCATCAAGAACTGTTCCGTTGAGTTCCGGAACTGTAGGATGATGTATCATACGGGGGTAGGGGTGTTCAGAGTTATTAATCCATACGTACCCGGTGCCGCCGTTATAGCGCAGGTTGTCTACGAAATCAATAACACGTGACTGAGCCTCATTCTCTGTAATCATACCTTTGTCTGTCAATGCCATCTGGGACTCTGCATAACTTTCTACTGAAGAAATAACATCCTCCAGTCTTCTGCCGTAATGGCGTTGAAGATAATCGTTATCTGAGGTTTCTTTATATATTGTGCTGACACTGGCATAGGCTATATCCACATAATTCCGAAGGGCTTCTTCCGCCCGCTTGATCTCTCCTTCGCGGAAAGAGTCAATCTCTCTGACATTATTGGTTTTCAATGACCAGATGGACAGGATTGACAGGATGGTAATGGACAGAATCAGCAAAGGAAGGGTAATGAGAAGAATTTTAGTCTTCAGGGTGACAATTTTGTTTTCTTGACGCATGTTAACTCTCCAATTTGAAAATAGGGAAGTACGGTCAAAGATGTGCAGTAAAGTATGAATTGTAAACCTTTGATCATATATAAAACAATAGAAACCGTTCGTTTTATTTTTTTTTCTCTGAAATATTACTGTTGTGACCGTATTTCATCCCATTTTCTAAAAATAAAATCATGATAATTGAACACGCATGTTCTTAAACAGGATTAACGAGCCCTTTCCGGGAGTTCTTTATTCACCTTCATAGCGGCTGGAATTGATTGCCCTAAATATGGTTTTTTTATGAAGTCTGTGGATCTGGTTGTTAGTAATGTCTAATAGGATTGATTATTAGACTTGTATGCTTTAGTTTTAAGAAATGATAAGCAGGATCAAGCAGATATCACTTCTGACTCTCATCGTGCCAGTATTGTTTTTACTGCTGCATATTCATCTGCCTGAAGTCACACATACCCGGAATTCTCATTGTTCTCACTTACCCCAGAGTTTTTTACCGCAGCGGGACAGTTGTTCTCAAAATACGATAATTTTAAAATCAGATGATTATCTCTCTTCTCATGGTCACAAGCACCACCACGATGCCCATTCCTGCATCGTCTGTAAGATTACTGCAGCGGGTGCTCTTCTGTCAGAGACTATAAACGGAGAGTTCATCGAACCTTTCTGTACAAGACAGTTGGATCCGGAATCCATCCATACGGGCTCCGGCTCCTATAACTTTTTTCTGGAACGAGCTCCTCCATTTTCATTCTGTTAAATGACCAATAACAAGAATAAAATTAACGGGAGTATTACTATATGAAAAAAATTACCGGGCTGCTGATTATGCTGACCCTTATTACACTGAGTTTAACAGCACAGCATAGTGCACATGAACACGGCATTGCTGAAATGCATATGCACTTAACAGAAAAAAATCTTGAGATTGAAATCCATATGCCTGGCTCTGACTTTATCGGATTTGAACATTCTGATATGAGTGAAGAAGAAGCAGCAGCACTGGCTGAGAAAATTGAATCCCTTGAAGATCATGAAGGGCTTGTCACACTGAAAATGGGCTGGTTTAAAAAAGCGCTTCTAGAATCTGTGCATGTTCATAGTGAAGAGTCACACGAAAACTGTGGACACCATGATGCAGACCACGACCATGACGCAGACCATGACGCAGACCATGACGCAGACCACGACCATGACGCAGACCATGACCATGACGCAGACCATGACCATGATGCTGAACATAATGAGTATACAGTTCACATCCTCTATTCTTTTGACAGTCAATCCTCATTGAAATCCGCAGATTTTAGTGGCCTTTTTAAAGAGTTTCCCAGCCTGGAAGAAGTTGACTGGGTGCTTATTACCGAGACGGGACAGGATGCTGGTGTTGTGAAAGCTTCCCGTTCTCAGATAAAATTTAAATAGGAAATAATATGATTCAGTTGGAGAATGTCCGTTTTACCTGGAAAGAAGGTGAAACTCTTATCAATATACCTGAGCTTATAGTTTCCAGGGGTGAGAAGGTGATGCTCCGCGGGGAAAGCGGATGCGGTAAAACGACCCTGCTCACCCTGATCAGCGGTATTCAAACTGTTGATTCAGGGGTTCTGAAGGTGGATGATATTGAGCTGAAAACTCTGAAATCCTCTAAAAGAGATAAATTCAGGGGAGATCATATGGGCTATATCTTTCAGCAGTTTAATCTGATTCCCTGGCTTTCCATACAGAAGAACATACTCTGTTCCACGACTTTTTCTACCCTCAAAAAAGAGAGGGAGAAAGAGAGCCTGGATACAAGAGTTGAAATGCTTATGGCAGAGCTGAAACTGGACAGGCTGAAGGACAAACCGGTTCGGGAGCTTAGTCTTGGACAGCAGCAGAGGGTTGCCCTTGCCAGGGCCCTGGTGGGACATCCTCCACTGATTATCGCCGATGAACCAACATCATCACTGGACAGCGGGAATCGCTCTTCCTTTATGAATCTGCTTGTGAAAGAGTGTGAAAAGGAGGGGTCCACCCTTTTTGTCGTGAGTCATGATTCTCATATTGATGATCATTTTGACAGAATTATTGACTTCCATCATCTGAACGGAGGGCATAATGATTAAGCTGGCATTGAGCAGTCTTCTGAACAGAAAAAACGTACTGATTCTCATTTTTCTCTCTTTAACCCTCAGTGTTACTCTGTTTCTGGGAGTTCAGAGGACAAAGGAAATAAGCCGCAGCAGTTTTTCCAGAACCATTTCGGGAACCGACCTGATTATTGGAGCCAGAACCGGACAGGTTAATCTGATCCTCTATTCTGTATTTCATATGGGACGGGCTGTGAATAATATGGGATATGACTCATATTTGGATCTTGCATCCAGAGATGAAGTAGAATGGGCTGTCCCGCTGTCTCTGGGAGATTCGTACAGGGGTTATCGTGTTGTGGGTACAACAAACGATTACTTCTCTCACTATTCATACGGAGGGAATCAGAAACTGAGTCTGAAATCCGGTGATACATTTTCCACTCCCTTTTCTGTTGTCCTGGGAGCTTCTGTTGCTGATGAATTTCAGCATAAGACGGGTGATAACATTATTGTCAGCCATGGGGCCGGATTAAATGGTATGAATGAACATGACAATTTGCCTTTTACTGTTACTGCTGTTCTTGAGAAAACCGGAACTCCTGTGGATAAGAGTGTTTTTGTTCCCCTCGAGGGGATAACAGCCATTCATCTTGGATGGGAAACCGGTATGCAGAGACGGGTTGTATCTCAAGAACAGGCTTTAAGTGTCAATCTCGAACCCGAAGCTGTCACATCTGTTCTTGTGGGATTGAAAAACAGGGGGGCAGCCTTCGCGTTTCAGAGAATGGTGAATGATTATGCAGATGAACCTCTCATGGCAATTCTTCCCGGAGCAGCCTTGTATGAACTATGGGGGCTTATGAGCACAGCAGAAACGGCACTGACTTTTATATCTGCTGCCGTTGTGGTTCTGGGATTGATATCCCTCCTGACGGCTCAACTGGCTGTTATGAATCAGAGACGCAGGGAAATGGCTCTCTTCCGTTCTCTTGGTGCCACTCCGGGTCAGTTGTTTCTGCTTCTGTTTACAGAATCTCTGCTGCTGACCACTGCCGGCTGTCTGTCGGGTATGATCCTGTTGTATATCATTCAGACCCTTCTGTCTGTATTTATGAGCTCTTCGGGGTTTTATCTTAGTCCGGCGTTGCCATCAGCGACTGAGTGGCTCTATTTTTTACTGACCCTGGTCTCAGGCACATTAACCGGGGTGATACCGGCTTTGACAGCTTATCGGAACTCACTCTCCGATGGTATGTCCATAAGGAACTGATAATGAAAAAAATTCTTATTATTTTTTTGACAGTCTGGATCATTTCGAGCTGTTCCGTAAACAAGGATAACAACAACGAAACTTTAACTGCTAAACTGTCAACACAACAGGAAGAGGCTCCATCTGTGTCTGATGAATCCGAAAAGGATGTACAGACGGAAGGGGTAGAGCCGGAAGAGAGTGATCAGCCCGCATTGACTTCTCCGGTACAATCAGATGATGCCGATTCAATTGCCCGCCAGATAGAAGTCATCATGAATACAATGTATACAAGAGATACCGAGTCACAGGAGATTGTTGACGGATACAGGTCTATTACATGGTGGGATCTTATTTCGGATGAAGAGTTCCTCTATTATAAAAGGACCAATGATGCCTATGATCTTGATTTTAACTATTACCCGGAAACTGATCCTCCGCCGGCTGAAGTGAATCCGGAAATTAATGGAGTTAAGGTACGCATTCCCGGTTATATCGTAGGTGTTGATACAGTAAAGGATGATTTTTCAAAGGTGAACTCCTTTCTGTTTGTTCCTTACCAGGGCGCCTGTATTCATGTGCCGCCGCCACCTCCCAATCAGACCATTTTTGTTGATGTGGATACACCTGTCAGCTCTGATCCCTACATGGGATACTGGCTTTACGGAACAATTCATATTGAAACAGGGAGTAACGATCTGGCTTCCTTTTCCTATACATTCAAAGGTGAGAAGCTGGATTATTTCATGTAATGATAATATGTATTATTTAGTGAAACTTAGAAACCCACCTCCTCTGGGGGTGGTGGTTTACTTACTTAATTAAAAGATCCCGGATAGATATTGTGAGGATTTATGGAAATCAAAAAGATCAACAGTAAAGATGTCCCTTATGACCTGCTGTTTCTGGCAGACGAAGATGATTCTCAGATTCAAAAATACAGGGATGATGCTCTGTTCTGGGCTGCCCGGGAAGGGGATGAGATCAGAGGGATGATCGGTCTGAAAGAAATCAGTCCTCAGGAGTCGGAAATAGTCTGCGTGGCGGTCTATGAGACATTTCAGAATCAGCAGATTGGTACCAGACTTGTCGAAGAGGCTGTTGCCTGGTCAAAACAGAAAAACTATAAGAAGGTGATTATCAAAACAGGGAACTGCGGTATCGGTCAGCTGTATATTTATCAGCGCTGCGGGTTTCGTTTTGAATCCATTAACAGAGATTATTTCACAAAATTCTATCCCCTCCCCATTTACGAGAATAGTCTGCGCTGTGCGGATCAGATCGTATTATCCTATACAATCTATTCCGAAACAGAAAAGACAGCGGCTATAGAAGACTATTGGAAAAGGTTTGTTCATAAAAAACCTGAATATAAAGACAGGACATATGAAACCTGGTCATTCTGCTATGGAGAATACCTCCCGGATAAGCTCCTGGGACTGGTCAGGACTGGAAAAAAAACGGGTACATCCTCGGCTCTGGAGCTGTATGAAGAAGGGGAGGAAATCCCCCGGGAGGGTGATCTTTCCATAGTGACATACGGAAACGGCATGCCGGGCTGTATCATTGAAACAAAAGAGATCCGAATCAAAAAGTACAGAGATATTTCAAATGAGGAAGCCAGACTGGAAGGTGAGGGTGATTTGTCTCTTGAATACTGGAGAAAGGCTCATGAGTGGTTCTTCAAATTGGAGTACGGAAACGAAGGAAAGGAGTTCTCTGAAGATATACCGGTCATTTTTGAGAGATTTGAGCTGATTTATGATGAAGATTATAAAAATCTCTGACTCCAGACTTCAACACTAAAGCTGAAAAAAACTAATTATTAAGCATCTGACAGGTAAACAGGATATTCACATTTACATTTTTTGATATAATATTGTCTCAAAAATTGAACAAAAACTAATGGAGTTATAGATATGGGTACTGATAAACATGATGCTGTTGAAGAGGATTTTGCATCACTCTTTGAAAACAGCTATTCCGCCATGGAAGCCATGGAGCCGGGACAGGCCATTGAAACTGATATCGTTTCAATTTCCGGTGACAGCATTTTCCTGCAGCTCAGCGGTAAAAGTGAAGGTGTTCTGGATAAAGAAGAATTAACTGATAAAGACGGAAACCTCACAGTTAAAGAAGGTGAACAGATTAAAGTCTATTTTCTGGAAGCTAAAAATGGTGAGATGCGTTTTACAACACGGATCAGCGGCAGCAAAGCCGGCCAGGCGATTCTGGAAAATGCCTTTAACAACGGTATACCTGTTGAGGGTGTTGTTGAGAAAGAAATCAAAGGCGGATTTGAAGTCAAAATCGGTGCGTCACGTGCTTTCTGTCCGTACTCTCAGATGGGAGCCAAACGGGTTGAAGATGCCTCTGTATATGTTGGCCGTCATATGACATTCAAGATTATGGAGCATGGTGAAAATGGAAGAAATATACTGGTTTCCAACAGGATCATCCATGAAGAAGAGCGCCAGAAAAAGATTGAAGAACTGAAGAAAGAACTGAAAGAGGGTATGGTTGTTAAAGGAACTGTTACCAGAGTTCAGGGATTCGGCGCCTTTGTTGATCTGGGAGGTGTTCAGGCTCTTCTTCCGGTATCTGAAATCAGCAGAGTCCGGGTGGAGGATATCAATAAAGAGATTACCCTTGGCCAGGAAGTGGAAGCGGCAATTCTGAAGCTGGACTGGCAGAATGAGAAGATCAGCATCAGTATGAAGGCTCTTCAGGCTGATCCCTGGGATACTGCCAAAAGCAAGTACAGTCCCGATTCAAAACATGAAGGAAAGGTTGTCCGGATTACAGATTTCGGTGCTTTCGTCAGCCTGGAACCCGGATTGGACGGTCTGATTCATATTTCCGATATGCAGACAGATTCCAGAGACAGCCGTCCTGAGGATATTCTTAAAAAAGGACAGGCAGTTTCAGTTCTGATAAACAGTGTCGATGAGAACAGAAAAAGAATCTCCTTAAGACCTGTTGATTCCAATCAGGAGACCCCTGAGTATAAAAAGTATATGGAAGAGGACACAGAGACCTACAATCCATTTGCTGAGCTTCTGAAGGACAAGGCTTCCAAATCCAAAAAGAAGAAATAGTCCTGCAGAGTATATGAATTATATAGCCTTTTAAAAGAGATTGGTAATAGAAACGGATAAAAGAGACCGGTCGGCTAACTCAAGCTGTGCCGGTCTTTTTTTTCAATTAAAACAAAAGCAGTGTCACAGAGAAGACTGTGAGATTAAGAAGGTGAAGTCTGTTTGTCCAGGGAATACTGAGTCCTTCAAATCCAGCCACCAGACGATGAGCCCTCAGGGCAATTGGAAAAAAGAGAAAAACTACAGCACTGGGAAGGGGATAAATACCCAGATACAGATACACAGCTGTCAGCCCGAAGCTTCCGAATACAAGAGTATCAAAAAGGATCAGACTGGCCCGTGGACCGATTATTGTGCTGAGAGTACCCATACTCAGACGTTTGTCTCTTTTAAAGTCTCTCATTTCATTACTGATCATCATGGCCGGTACAAGGAGGCTGATGGGCAGTCCCAGAAGTACCGGATACCAGCTTAACTGTGAAGAAAAGGGATAGTAGGCTCCCAGGAGCATCAGGGGACCCATCAGTACAAAGGAGAGGATTACCCCCAGTCCTTTTGTTTTATAAACAAAAGGTTCTCCAGTATAGGCATAGGAACCGATAATGCCCGTCAAACCGATTACAAGCATTTTCCAGTCGCTGATATAAACGAGGTATAAACCAATCAAAGCAGCGAGACACAGAGCGGCAAGGCCTGCCAGAAATACAAAAATATCAAAAACTGACCGTTTATGTCCCAGGAAAATATGATAGGTCTCTGAGGGGTTATTATATTTGAAAGAACCTTCAAAGAAATCATTGATAAGGTTGGCTCCAGCCTGTGATGCCAGGCCGGCGACAGTTATCAGAAGGATCAGTAATACATTGTTAAGGGTACCGGGATGTTCCATCGTACCATCTCTGAAGGCTGCGATCATACCGATATTGGTCGCCCCAAGAGCCAAAGTCAGTGAAAAGACCCTGAGTGCCTTTATGAACTCTTTTACCCAGGCAAATAGAACTGATATTTGATTTGTCATGAGCAGATAATAGGTGATCATTTTCTGTCTGTAAACAAGCCGGCGGGAAATTACTGTTTTTGATCATAATGATCTGTGTATATATATTGATGCCTCCCTTCCAAAATGTTACTTTGCAGGGGGAATACCTGATGATTATACGGAGAAATTATGAAAAGAATATTACTGCTTCCCCTGGCTGTTCTACTGCTCTTCAGCAGCTGCTCGGGTAAGGATAACACTTCAAAAAACAATACAGGGAATGCAGATACGGGCGAAATCAACCGTTCCTCTGAACCAGTTAAACTTAGAATCGGCCTGATGCCGGCAGTAGATACGGCACCGATTTTTCTGGCTGAAGAGAGGGGGTATTTTGATGTGCTGGGGCTGGATGTTGAGCTGATCCTGTTCACAAATGCCCAGGACAGGCAGAGTGCCCTGCAGAGCGGTGCAATAGACGGAGCCATGACCGATCTGGTAGCTGTTGCGGTCAATGTATCCGGCGGTTTTGATATCAGGGCGACAACCCTGACTGACGGAATGTTTCCCCTTGTCGCTGTACCTGGTGCTTCTGAGAAAGTGGCTTTAAAAGTGGGGATGATGGAGATCAGTGTTTCCAACTTTCTGGTTGATCAGTGGATCGGTTCGAAGTACGAAATTGAAAAAGTTTATATCAATTCCATACCGGCACGTCTGGAAGCTGTTGCCTCGGGACAGCTTGATATGGGGCTTTTCCCGGAACCTGTTGCAACCGTGGGGACATTGAAAGGACTGGAAATGCTGGTATTTGATCCTGTGGACGGATTCAGTCCGGACGTTATGGTCTTTACCGGGAAGGCATTACGTACAAAAGCCGAAGGGGTTCGTCTCTTTCACGAGGGATTCAATAAAGCTGTGAGGGATATTCAGGAATCAGAAAGTCTGGCCCGTGAGATTCTGGTAGCATCCATACCGAATATCAAGGCAGAGCTGAAGGATAAAATGATTCTTCCTGCCTATCATGAGGCAAGACTGCCCGATGAGCAGTATCTGAACAAAATCATTCAATGGACCAACACCATTGTGGATCAGGAGCTCACAGTCACAGCCGAGCAGATGGTGGACAGGAGTTTTATTAGCCAATAGACTCAATGACATGGTACGAATTCAGAATCTGACCCATACCTACAGTTCTTCCAGGGGAATCTTTGATATCACTCTGGATATCCCCGCCTTTCAGACGCGGGCTGTAATAGGTCCTTCGGGCTGTGGAAAGTCAACGCTTCTGCATCTGGTGGCCGGCCTTCTGGAGCCGGACAGCGGTTCTGTTCAAACGGGTGAAGGCAAGCCTGTGAAAACAGGGCTGGTGCAGCAGAAAGATGCCCTGTATCCCTGGCTGAGTGCCCTGGACAATGTGCTGCTGGGAGTCAATGGAAAGAAAAGAGAGCATCTTGAAGAAGCAATGACTCTGATGGATGAACTGGGAGTTGCCGAAACAGCTGACCGTTATCCGGCTCAGCTGAGCGGGGGAGAAAGGCAGCGAGTCTCTCTGGCCAGGACTCTTATACTGAAACCGGACCTTCTTCTGCTGGATGAACCTACAGCGTCTTTGGATGATTTCTCCAAAGAGGTACTGCAGAATCTGCTTTTGAGAATCCAGTTGAACAAGCCTGTAACGACACTGTTTGTCACCCACAGCCTGGAAGAGGCTCTGTTCCTGGGACAGGAAATCCTTATCATGTCGGAAGGAAAAATTCACAGAACACACAGAAATTCCCTGTATCCCGATCCCGAAGCCCGTGACCATAAAGACTTCTACCAGGAAGTTCTGAATCTAAGAGAATCCCTGAAGGCTGCCGTATGAATAAAAAAAACCGGGAACTGATGATCGGTGTAATCATTATAGCAGGTCTCTGGTATCTTTTGAGTTTTACAATCGGGAACAGGCTGATCCCCTTTCCCCATGATGTCCTATCTGTGATGCTGCAGCTGATCGGGAAGGGGAACCTGCTGCTTCATGCCCTGTTCAGTCTGCTGAGACTTTCAGCTGCTTTGCTGGCTGCCGTTCTCCCGGCTTTACCTCTGGGAATCATTACAGGGATTTCACCGGGCTTTGACCGTTTTTTCTCACCAGTTCTGTACCTTTTATATCCCCTGCCCAAAATAGCCTTTCTTCCCATCTTTATGGTTCTTTTCGGCCTGGGTGATCTGTCTAAAATCCTGCTGTTGTGGACGGTCATCATCCTGCAGCTCCTGATAGCCGTACGGGACGGTGTCAGAAGTATTCCCACAGAGTATCACAGGGCAGCTGAAACTCTTGGTTTAAACAGGATGAAACGATTTTGGAAACTGTACATGCCCAGCACCCTTCCCAGTCTGTTCAGTGCATTGAGGATTTCGGTGGGCATCGGTATGGCGGTTCTCTTTTTTGCAGAGAATTATGCTACCAGTTATGGCCTGGGATATTTTATTATGAACAGCTGGGTGATGATTAACTATCCCATGATGTTTGCAGGAATTCTGGTTTTAGCCATCCTGGCCTTTCTGATACTGACCTTTCTGGATTGGCTTCAAAAAATCATTTGCCCCTGGGAAAGTTAAGCTGCTTTATCGTTGTTCAGCATGGAGTGCCGCTTCCCGGCCTGCAATTTTACCGAATACCATGGCATCTGTCAGTGAATTGCCGCCCAACCGATCCATTCCGTGAATACCGCCAGTTGCTTCACCAGCTGCATAGAGCCCTGAAAGGGGTGTTCCGTTGATATCCAGAACCCGTGCCTGTTCATCGATAGCCAGGCCGCCCATACAGTAATGAATCCCGGGAGTCACCCTTATGGCAAAGAACGGAGCCTTTTCCAGAGGAATCTTAAGATCCATTCTGTTAAACTGTGTATCCTCTCCCTTTCGGACCGAGGCATTCCACAGGTTTATGGTCTGCACCAGTACTTCAGGACTGATGGAGAGTTCCTCCGCCAGATCAGGGATACTGTCTTTCTCTCTGGCCAGCCTGTTATTGATATAATATTCAGAAGACTTTAGGGATCCTCGCACGCCCTGGTCAAAGATCAGCCAGGCGAAGCCGTTGCGCTGTTCCAGTATTTTGCGGCTCAGTTCTTCTCTGAAATCCATTTCATCCGTAAACCGTTCTCCCCGGCTGTTGATCAGGATACCCCCATTTCCCCTGAGGGCCTCAGTAATCAGTATGCTGAACTCGGGTTCTACTGTCGGGTGGGTCTGTATTTTATCCAGATCTATCATTTTGACGGGCAGCTCACTGGTCAAATCAAGATAATCTCCCACAGCACCGGCGCTGTTGGTTGTATGCATGTTTTTCAGTTCCGGATTGAATAAAGCCACATGCTCGGGGCTGCCCCCGAAGCCGCCTGTGGCAATGATTACGGAATGCGAACGAATCCTGTACTCCTTTCCTGTCTGATTCATAACGAGAACTTCCCAGCCTCTTTTATGATGTTTGATGGAAAGAGCTTTGTTTTCCACCCTGATATCAATATTATTGTCTCTGACTGCTCTGTAAAGGATGGCGCTGATCTCTCTTCCAACAGAAGACCCGCCCGAGGGGCGGTAGGTTCGTCCTGTACTGTGACCTGCCAGTAATCCCCGGTCCTTCAGATCCGCTCCCATAAAGATAAGATCATTCAGAGCTTCTGCGCTTTTTTCACCCAGAAGGCGGACCAGTGTCTCTTTTCCTGTATAACCGCCGGCTTCATTGGTATCTCTGATAAAATCATCCAGGTCATCAGGGTTGAGGACAGCATTGAATCCGGCTGTCGCCTTATTGCTGTTGCCTCCCGGATAAGGCATCTTTTCCAGCAGGATGATCCTGTCTGTAATTTTCATTCCCTCAATAGCCGCTCTCATACCGGCTGCTCCAGCGCCGATGATAACAACATCACTTTTTTCAGGCAGGTAACCGGGAAGAACAAGGGCGGAAAACAGAAGTATGATTATCAGAAAAGCCGCTGACAGGTATTTCATTATCTCTGTTTTACCTTGTAGTGATGCTGGGGTCTGCCCACTTTCCCGTATTGCAGATTTACTGTTAGAAGACCCTGCTTTTCCATAAAATCCAGATACCGGCGGATTGTGACTCTGGCCATGCCCAGTTTATCTCCCATATCTTCAGCTGTAAATTCTCCGGTCATACGGGACAGTTCAGACTGCACCATCTTATAGGTGATCATACTCATACCCTTATCCAGTTCAAAGCTTTGACTCTCTTCGGGAATTTTCTCCTTTTTGAAAACCCTGTCCAGGGTTTCCTGGTTAAAACTGCTGCTGCCTTTGATGGAGGAAATCTTTACTTCCGCTTCTTCCAGGGCAGCACTGAAGCGTTCAAATGTGAAGGGTTTTACAAGGTAATCCAGAGCCCCCAGGTGAGCCGCTCGTTCAACTGTTTCCTGACTGTTGTCTGCGGTAATAAAAATCACATGTACCCCAATCTGTTCATTCCTGATCCACTGCAGGAGGTCAGGCCCTCTTCCTGTGGGAAAATAGACATCCAGAAGAATAAGATCATAGTGTTTAGATAAAAGATCTTCTTTGGCTGTCTCGGGATTGTCGGCTATATCGCATTCTCTGACAAAAGGAAGACGTCTGGCAAATTTCTGATTGATCTGTCCAACCATAGGATCATCTTCGACAATTAGTATATCCATTTATTCCTACCTGTTTTTCCCGGGCAGAATTACAGTAAACCGGGTATCGCCGGGCGTTGATGTCAGCTCAATAGATCCACCGGCATTCTGAATTCTTTTTCTGATGATATAAAGTCCAAGCCCTCTGTTGGACCCTTTTGTACTGTACCCTTTGGTAAAGGCTTTTTCAGGATCATCAATTCCCTTGCCCGTATCTTTTATCTGAATTGTAATCTTCTCTTTATCTTCTCTGATCCTCAGTCTGATGGACCCCCCTGTACGGCCGGAAAGCTCTTCCAGGCTGTTTTCAATCAGATTGCCCAAAACAAGATTGATCAGATCCGTAAATCCGCTTGCATTGCCCAATGTACTTGAATCATCAAGATAGAATGCCGTTTTCTGTTCCTGTGCCTTGTTATACTTTCCCAGAAGCAGGCCGGCAACAGATGGGTCTTTAATGCGGCTGCTTATTTTAAGGGTCATCTCTTTTCTGTTGTGGCTGATACCATTGATAAAACGGATAGCCTGGTCATATTCCTCAAGCTGAATCAGTCCCGATATAGTATGGAGTTTATTGAGAAACTCATGGTTCTGGGCTCTCAGCCCTTCATTGATCTGTCTGATTCCTGTGAGTTCTTCGGCTCTGGCTCTCACTTCCGTTAGGTCTTCGATCAGAACAGTTGCTCCCAGGACTTCTGAGCTTTCTTCATCCAGAATGGGTTCAAACTGTCCCTGAAGAGACAAGCCGGAAGGAGTAACCAGTTCTCTGTTGACCGGTTTTTTTTCTTCCAGACATCGGATAAACCCTCTGTTGAAGAAGTACAGTTCCGCAGGTCTGTTCTGGTCTGCCTCTGACAGTTCAGCCAGCTTCCCGGCAGAGTCATTGAAATAGATGATCTTACCCTGCTGATCAATTGTAATGATTCCTTCTTTCAGATTCTCAAGAGTCATGGCTCTCTGGCCCAGAAGCCTGGATATCTCATCCGGTTCCATATCATGCATGGACTTTTTTATACTGGCGGCCAGCCTTCCAGAGGAAAAGAGACTGATGAAAACGGCAAGAATCAGAATGAGAACCATGGTCTGCTGGTTCATCCGGATCTCCTGGTAGACCCGGCCGTTTAGTATGCCGGCTATCACCAGTCCGGTAAGTTCTCCCTGATAATATACAGGCGCTATGGCTTCCACAGAGGGGAGGTGTGAACTTTCAGTTGCCTGTCTGATCTGTACCGGAGGCATAGGCTCATTCAATACTGCCAGCAGGGCAGGATCGGTCTCACGGCTGCCCAGGCGGCCGGGGTAGGTGTGGGCATAGTAAATCCCTTCACGGTTCAGTATATGGATGTACTGAGTTCTGGTGGAGAGATTCAATTTTTCTGAGATACGCTGAATAGGAATACTTCCATTGCTTCTGGTCAGGTTGTACTGGATGGATTCCATTTCTGAGATGGTATAGGCCAGGTCTCTGGCTGAAAGCTCCAGCTGGCTTTTCAGCGTGGCAAACCACTGCACAAAGGCAATGACTCCTATGAGGATAATCATTGTTGTAGTAAAAAATCCCATAGACAGGGATATTTTCTGATTGAGTTTCATCTGTATAAAAGTATAAAGGGCAGCCTGTTAAATAAAAAGAGGCGAACCACGTCAGATGATCCGCCTCTATGATTATTTTTTGTTCAATTATTTGATGTATTCGGCTGCCTGTGTACCGGCAATCCTTCCGTAGGTTGTGATATCAACCATGGCGTTTCCCCCGAGTCTGTTAGCACCGTGGACACCACCGGTAACTTCACCGGCAGCGAAGAGTCCTTCTACCCACTCGCCGTCTTCGTTATAGACACGGGTTTCTGTGTCAATCTTGACTCCACCCATGGTGTGGTGAACAGCAGGGCCGACTTCAACCACGTAATAGGGACCATTTTCCAGTTTTCTGGGAAGGTCGGGACGATCGAAATCGGGATCGGAACCAGCATCAACATAACCGTTGTATGCAGCGACTGTCGCTTCCAGTGTATCCGCGTCCAGTTCCATTTTAGCAGCCAGTTCCGAAATTGTCGGAGCTTCGGTCAGAAGTCCGGCTTTTGCATAGCTCTCAATGGCTTTCAGAGACTCTCTTACACCCTGGTCAAAGAACAGAAAGGCAGTCTTTCCGGTCTGCTGGAGTTCCGCTTCGGAAACAACGTCTCTGGTCTGCAGTTCAGAGACAAAACGTTTGGCATCTCTGTTAACCAGAATCGCTCCATTACCGCGGACAGCTTCTGTGATCATCTTGTTTTTAACAGGCACAACTGTGGGGTGGGTCTGGATCTGCTCTATATCAACAAGAGCTACATTTAAAGGATCCACCAGATCGATGGCATCACCGGTTGCACCGGGGTGGTTGGTTGTTCCGAAACCTGCCAGTTCAGGTTTGAAACGGACAACTTTTTCCTGACTTGCACCAAAACCGCCGGCTGCGATGATAACTGCTTTGGCAGCGATATGGTAGGTACCGTCTTCAGTCTCAACATCAACACCGTTTACACCATTCCCGTCAGCGGTGATAGCAACGACTTTGCTGCTGGTTCTGACATCAGCTACTTCCTCGGCCACTTTGTCCAGTACAGAAACGATATGAGCGCCTACGCCGGCTCCTCCGGTGGGTCTGTGGGTTCTGTTATTGGTTGATCCGCCCATACGTCCCACATCAGAAAGGTCTGCCCCAAGGGAAACAAGCCATTTTACAGTTTCAGCAGAATTCTGAGTCAGAACTTTAACCAGTTCGGGGTTGTTCAGTTCTTTTCCGCCCTTCATGGTATCTGTGTAGAACTGGTCTACACTGTCTTCAATTCCTTTTTCTGCCTGCTGCTCTGTTTCGGCAGCGTTCAGACCACCTGTTGCATAGTTCGTATTACCGCCGACGAAGGGCATTTTTTCCAGAACAATCACACGGGCTCCCGCCTGAGCGGCTGCTTTTGCTGCAGAAAGACCGGCACCACCGGCACCGATAACAACTATATCAGTGGTTTCATCTTTCAGTGCGGCAGTTGTTGTTTCGGAAGACGCTGCTGCAGCCGTATTTCCTGTAGCTGCTTTCGCCAGAGCCCCCTGGATTGCGGCGATCATACCTGCTGATGTTTCAGAAGCGCCGCTGACAGCATCAATATCTCCGCTGTTGGCTTTAATGGCTCTGTCCATCAGAGTCTGCATGGGTTTGAGGCTGAACTCGGATTCGGGGTTTTCAACCACTTCAATAGATTTGATTTCTTTATTGTCTACGGTTACAGAAACAACAATGGTTCCTCCGTGACCCTCTCCTTCACCTGTATAGGTTCCGGCTTTGTAGAGGTCTTTCCCTCCACAGCTTACAAAAAGAACTGCTGCTGCAACCAGCACAGTTACAAGGCGGAAAAAAGTTTTCATTCCTGAAATTCTCCTGTTTATATTGGATAAAAAATTAACGATTAAACAATACAATGGTGCTCTTCACTGAACAATGTTTATTAACATAAAATGCATTTTGGTCTTAAAAATCTCAAAACCGGTAGTGTCATCAACTTGCTTTAAAAGAGAATCCTCTGAAGTTGCTGTATCACATTTTTCAGTTGATGATATAATCAATACAGCCTTTACAACTGTTGATGCAGTATATATAGGGGCGTATACATGGGAGAGGATAACTGTTTGACACTGATTGATATTGAAGAATTTCATTTATTGAAGAAGGACATTCCCTGTGTGGATGTACGGTCTCCTGTGGAATATACACATGCCCATGTTCCCGGCAGTTTCAGCATCCCCCTGTTTTCTGATGATGAGAGAGCCCGGATCGGTACAACATATAAGAAAGAAGGGCAGGATAGAGCCATAGTCCTGGGAGAACGTTTTGCCGAACCAAAAATACCTTATTATCTGAAAGAAGCTGAGGAACTGGGTAACAGGATTATCGTCACCTGTGCCAGGGGCGGCCTGAGAAGCCTCCGTTTTTCTGAATTACTGGAAGACAAGGGTTTTGAAGTGTTTCGCTTAAAGGGCGGCTATAAAAACTACAGACAGTCTGTCCTGAAGTCATTCTCAAAAAAAATCCCCCTTGTTGTCCTGAGCGGGAAAACCGGTTGCGGTAAAACAGAGATTCTGAAAGAACTGCAAAAGTCGGGTGAACAGATTCTGGATCTGGAAGGACTGGCCGGGCACAAGGGATCAGCTTTCGGTTCCATTGGTCTGAACCCGCAGCCCTCAAATGAAATGTTTGAAAATATTCTGTCTGAAGCCATCGCATCACTTGATTATTCCCGGAACATCTGGGTGGAGGATGAGAGTCAGAATATAGGGAGGGTTGCCCTTCCGGCGGTCCTGTATGAACAGATGGCTGCTTCCCCGCAGGTCTTAGTCCGGATGAACCGTGATGAAAGAATAGACAGGCTCTGTGCAGAATATGGTGATCACGGTTCAGAGCCTCTGGCTGAAGGGATAAAAAGAATACGAAAGAGACTGGGAGATTTGAACTGCCGCACAGCTCTGGAGGCCCTTGAAATGAACCGTCTGGCAGAAACCGCATCCATTGTTCTGAGTTATTACGATAAATGTTACGACTACAGCCTGTCAAAAAAATCGAGGAAAACCCTTGGTGTTCTGAGTATCGATAATTTTGATCCCCGCCGGACTGCAAGCCGGATACTGTTTCTCCAGTCTACACAAAACACTCTGGCAGACTAAATACGTAAAGTTATTGATGATCTATTGAGCGGAGCATCAGTGACTCTGCCAGATGGTCGGCTCCTTTTAACAGCTTTACCATTAGGGGAATCAGAAGGATATGAAGATAAAACAGGGAGCGAATCCCTTTTGGTATTTCAATGCCTCTCAGCCTCTGGGCGTCCTGTATCTCCATAATCATTGGTTTTATAAATGAAGCATAGTTAAAGGATGCATATAGAATAAAAGCATACTTTCGGTGGAGGCCTGTGTACAGCAGGAGGGTATAAAGGGATAGTTCCGGATAACACTGAAAATACAATTGAAGACATAATCCGGATCCGCCAATGATTCTGACGGCATTCAAACCTGCAGAAAATTGACCTGTGATCAGATAGAGCAGTACAATAAATATCTGTGAGGGGATAAGGAATTTCAGAAAGCCATATAAGCCGGCAGCATTTCGAATCAGCAGAACCAGAATTATTCCGGGGATAATAATAACCGATGAGACAGGAATTATGAACTGAACTACTGTCAGTGTGAGGCTCAATATAAAGAGAATTTTATATTTCATTGGACGGTTCTCCCACAGAATAAGTCCTTGCATCCGGTATTGCCTGAAATAATTTTTTGATGAAAAAATCATTATGACTGGTAAAAAATATAGTGGTTTTAATATTAAGTAGCTTAATAAATATTGTGTATAACGTATTTAAATTGTAATGATCCACACCGGCATCCGGTTCATCCAGTATCAGTATTTCCGGCTGCAGAGCCAGTGCTGCAGCTATCTGGCAGCGTTTCTTCTCTCCCTGAGATAAATTGTATGGGTTCATATGCAGCAGGTTCAGAAGATCAAGATCCTCAATAAGGGAATGAAGATAATCGGTATCCAGGCGGTTCAGTCTTTCGGCAGAGTAGCGGATTTCCTTTTCAACAGTTGGACAGAAAAACTGCTCTTCTGAAGACTGAAGGACAACAGCTGCTTTTCTGCATAATTCCTGTCTGGTAAATTCTGAGATCTCCTTTCCGGATAATCTGACAGATCCTTCATAGGAGTCCAGACCGGCCAGGGTCCTTATGAGAGTGGACTTTCCTGCACCTGTGGATCCCTTAATATGAACAAGACGGCCCCTGGTTACTGTAAGACTGTCATACTCAATCCTGATTCCCTTTCCAGGCTGCAGGGCAAGATTTTTAATACAGACAGATTCTGTTGTCTCTGCTGACGGTCTGTATAAAACAGATGATGAAAGATTGAATGTTGTATCGGGAGGGGTATTTTGGATGTAAAACTCACTCACATATTCCTTCAGCTTACCAGGCAACTGATGTTCAGCTATTATAATTGTTTTTCCATTCTTATTGTATAACTTAAGAAGCTTAACTAATTTCGCTTTCATTTCTGATGAAAGTTGGGTAAATATTTCATCAAGAAGAATGAGATCAGGGTCAGTACTGAGATAGGCACAGAGCAGCACAAGCTGCTGTTGCCCTCCAGACAGATCATGGGGTTGAACATTTCTAAAGGGGGTCAGGTTAAAATAATCCAGCAGTTCTTCTGCCTTTTCCGGAATGGCTCCCGGTGAGAAACTCACTTCTTCCCATACTGTCCGGCAGAACAGTCTGGAGGCAGCCCAGGGCCCGGTAAGAGCCAGTTTCAATGCATCCTTTTTTCCCGATGATTCTGTATTAAATGTAATGGTACCTTCCAGTGTCCCGGGATACACAGAAGGAACGAGTCCGGCAATTAATCGAAGGAGTGAGGTTTTTCCAGAGCCGTTCGGTCCCTTCACATGGATAAAATCACCCCGGGCGATTTCAAGACTAATACCCCTGAAAACAGGATGTTTATGGCTGAACGAAAGATTCTGTATGGATAACATCGATCTTGATAAGGGCTTTCAGTACAATAAATGCCAGCAGGCTGCCGGCCAGGGCACTGAGAAAAAAACCGGGAAAAAGGGCCATAAAGCCGATCTCCTTAC
The DNA here is from genome assembly GCA_028532905.1 of Spirochaetales bacterium. GTDB lineage: Bacteria > Spirochaetota > Spirochaetia > DSM-2461 > DSM-2461 > Oceanispirochaeta. Next base: position 19,115 of record JAQQAM010000250.1, on the reverse strand, counting down.
CCATCAGGCCGGGAGCAATCACCAGACTTCCTGCAAGGGGAGCCAGGACTCCGGTTCCAAGCAGTTCTCCTGCAACAGCCATGCCGACCTTACCGGTCAGTTTATAGGCCAGCCCTGAACATACAGCCCCTATCATACTGCCTGGAAATGCCAGAAGGGTTCCCACTCCCATAGCATTCCGTATAACAGAAATTCCGGCTGCAGCACCTGTATTCCAGGCTGTTCCCACCAGAACAGCCAGAAAAACGTTGACAAAATGTTGTGTGGGATTGATTCTGGCTATTCCCACAGGAATACTGGTAAAGGGTGACAGGGCAATGGCGAGAGCCATAAATATAATGACATAGGCTGTTTTCTTTATACTATTCATAGTTTGCTTCCATTCTGTTTATATACTGACCGGCTCTCTTTTCCGGATCATCCGCATTGTTGATATCTGAAATAACACAGACATACTCTGCACCGGCAGCAAGAACCTCATCCAATGTGTCAAAAGAGATTCCCCCGATGGCACTAACCGGGATATCCACGGTAGAACAGATTTCTGTAAGAAGGGGCACTCCCATAAAGGGAGCATCCTTCTTGGTCCGTGAGCCGTACACTGCTCCTGCGCCTATATAACTGACACCATGCTTCTGTGCTTCCAGAGCTTCTTCAACCGTATCGATAGAAACACCGATTATCAGCTGATCACCGTAGCATGAACACACTTCCTTTGAATCTCCGTCATCCTGCCCCAGATGAACTCCGTCTGCTCCGGATTCAAGAGCTGCTTCCAGGCTGTCGTTGACTATAATCTTTACATCCCTGAAAGAAGAGGCCATTCGTATCAGCTCTTTGACCGAATTGACAATTTCCTTATGGGTCTGAACCTTGTTTCTGTACTGAATGATTTTCACACCTGCTTTGAGCAGGGGAACCGCCTCTTCCGGAGAGGATGCAAAACCGTACAACTCAGCCATTGTCTTTCTCCACACGGCCAAAGATGATGGACAGAAGAGCTGATACTCCCAGGGCTGTGAGAAATGAGATGAACATATCAGCCGGAAGTCCGGACCAGGAACTGAAATCTGCTGCCGGAAAGTAAGGTGCCCCCAGGAGCATTCCCGCAAAGCCTGATACCAGAACTTTGCCTCCCTTCAGTTTTGTATTGAAAAGACCATAGAGCAAAGGGAAGGCAAATGAAGAGCAGATCAGATCTGCCAGTAAAAACAGGTACAGAACTGAGCCCCCTCGGCTTCCGAATAACACAGCAATAAGACCGATTCCCACGGTCAGCATTTTAGCCGTTTTCAATTCTGAAGGGTTATCAGAATCAACTCCTTTCCAGGAACAGATCGTGCTGACCATTCCATTCAGCAGGGTATCTATACTGCTCATAACCAGGACAAAGGCCAGAACGACCATGACCGCCGTAAAAACCGGAGATACCAGAGACAGCAGGCTGAAAAGTCCAAGAGAAGGTTCTGAAGGATCTAAAGTTCCTGCGGTCCTGGCGAATATCCCGAAAAATCCAGTGAGCATTACAAGGGGGATAATCAGAATTCCCCCCAGAAGAAAAGCATTCTTCTGTGACTTTGTGCTGTCAACAGAGTAGATCCGCTGCCAGAATCCCTGATGAAACAGGTTGCTCGCTGTCACTCCAATAAAGAGGACTGTACCGAATTTCCATCCAGGCAGAAAGGATAAGGAGACAAGCTCGGGAGCAGCTGTTCTGATCTGTTCCGGAACAGGACCTCCTGCTGAGAGGGCATGGACAACCGCAGCTGCAAGAACAAGAAGCAGGGGCACAAGAACATAAAGCTGTATTTTATCAGTGTTGATGGAGGCTCCCAGTCCCCCTCTGAACACATAGGCAAATACCACAAGCATAATGGCCAGACAACTGAAGAGCAGAGGAATACCAAAGGCAAATGACATAACCTGTCCTATAGCCGTCAATTCGGCTGTTAGAAAGGTTCCCATATAGAACAGCATAATCAGGGATGTTACAGAAGCCGTCTTTTTTCCGAACCGGGAGCTCACGTAATCAACCAGACCGTATCCCTGTGGAATAAGCCTGAGCAGTACAGGACCGAAAAATGCAAGAAGAAAAAGAGGCATAGCCTGTCCCAGAGCATAACCGGTAAGACCGCTGATTCCGGCCCAGCTTCCTGTTTCTCCGGGGCTGAACAGAATCCATCCCCCCAGAACGGACGCTGTCAGGCTGAACCCTGCTGCCAGAACGGAGCTTTTTCCCCTGTGAGTGATATACTCATCCAGAGACCCTGTTTTACTGCGAAAACCCATGGCAATAAAGATGGAAGTGAGAAGGGCCATTCCGCCCAGACTGAGAGATGCGATCATCTGTAAACTCCTGAAAATTGATTTGTATTATTCCACATATGATTAACCGGTCCCCGGCCTTGTCCCCAGGACTGATTTCTCCCGGATTCGAGGGCGGACCGGATGTACTGCTTGGATTCATTTACAGCCTTTTTCAGAGACAAACCATGGGCTGTAAAAGAGGCTATGGCGCTGCTGAGCGTACATCCTGTACCGTGGCTGTTGGGGGTATTGATTCTGGGGCTTTCGTACCAGACAGGCTCCTCTCCGGGAAGGACAAGAACATCAGATGAGTATTCCGTTCCTTTCAGATCTCCCCCTTTGACGAGAAAGGGAACTGACCATTTATCAGCCATCTGTCCAGCCTGTGTCTCAAGATCTTCAAAATCCGCCAGAGGGCAGCCGCAGACAAGGCTCATTTCATGCACATTGGGAGTCACCAGTGCTGCCAGGGGAAAAAGGAGGGTCTGCAGAGCATCAAGGGCATCAGGATTAAGCAGAACATCACCGGATGTGGCAACCATTACCGGATCGAGAATTATAGAAACAGATTTATCTTTGAGATAATTATGAAGAGCTTCGATCAGTTCCCTGTCATGAAGCATGCCAATCTTAATGCTTGCCGGAGGTATGTCAGTAAAGACTGATTCAAGCTGCCTGATAACAAAATCAGCTGGAACCGGTAAAACACCCTGAACGCCGCAGGTATTCTGTGCCGTCAGAGCGGTGATGACTGACATGCCGTAGCACCCCAGGGTTGTCATGGTTTTCAGATCTGCCTGTATACCGGCGCCTCCGGATGAGTCACTCCCGGCAATCGTCAGGACAGGGGGATGCTGTTTGGTAATCATTGCATAACTCTCCTTCCCCCGGCCTGATTCGGATCCGGGCTCTTGAATTTATTTTTTTCAGTTCTATGGTTTTTTGTGCTGATTTCATACAGCTTGTCGATGAAAAGACTTTTAAACTCTGCCGGTCCCGGCGATGAGTCATTGAGTATGGAAGAGGACGCATCCAGCATCATCCGGCAGACAGAGACTGCTGCAACAGATGCATCAGGTGGTAAGCTGAGTTCATGGGAGACAGCCAGAAAGGCGCTCATAAGTGCTGTGCTTATACAGCCGAAACCGCTGCTCCTGGCCATAAGCTCCGTTCCACCCGGTATATGATTCTCCCTCTTTTCAGAGCCGCCCAGTACGATGTTTTCAGATCCGCTGATACAGACAGCGTCCACTGCATTCAAAAGAATCCGGGCTTTTACTGAGGCTTCAGCAGGGGTATGTATACTGTCAATAGCACCACCACAGCTGTATCCTTCCGCCAGGCATAATATCTCAGAGGCATTCCCCCTGATCAGAACGGGAGCCTCAGAGCTCCTGTCTCCCAGAATGCTCAGGAGTCCGGCAGCGGTTTCCCTTCTGATGGAAGAAGCCGGTACACCGGGGAAATCAAGGGCAACTGGTATGCTCCTTCGAAGGGCTTCCTGCAGGGCCAGTTTATAGGAGGGGATGATCAACGGGTGAGGTGTGCCGGTATTGATACACAGGGCATCAGCCTGGCTGGCAATTTCCACGACTTCTGATGAATCAAATGCCATGACAGGACGAGCCCCCGCAGCAAGCAGGACATCGGCAATAAACTGCCTGGTCACACCGTTGCTCAGCACATGAATAAGGGGAGATTTTTCTGAAATCTTTTGTAGAAACAAGTGATACATTAACGGCTCCCTTTCAGGAGTTCAGATCACTTAGACAGGTATGGGGAGAGGGCGTAAATCCCAGAATATGAGGATTCCGCACCCATGGTCTTCCGCTTGCATACTTCCTGCGCTGAAATTACTCAGATCAGGTTCTAAGGGTTTGATCTCAGCCGGTCATGTACAACCAGCACCCCTGATGAATGATCAATAACTATCATGGCAGATTTCTTTTGTCAAAGGTTTCAGGCGATTTTTCGTTCATAAAAAAAGCAGTCATGTGAAACAAGACGGCATAAATCTACATCAGTAAATAAATAAATCAGGCGTAAACTTTCAGAGTTTTTTTATAGGCTTCCGTGTCTACATAGACTTCATCCTTGAGAGGATGGAGCTTTTTTTGTCTGATTCTGACCATCTGATAGATGAAGAGAGCCAGATTTGAGGCCAGAGACAGAATACTTACAATCAGGAATGCCCGTGGATTGTGGGTTGTGGGAACCGGAGCAATTCTGTCGGCAAACTGGGGTACGGTCATAATAAACATAATCCAGAATGCCAGGGTATGGGCTCTGTGCTGAAGCCAGGCTCCTTTTTTAATCCAGAACGAGGGAATTGTGCTGGCAAGCAGCAGAGTCAGTCCGCAGTAGAATGAATGATCGGAAATACAGTTGTAGGTATAGGAAAAGTTCCAGAGATCGTAGGCTATAATCCAGGCCCAGATCATATCCGGCCAGATCATATCCTTACTGCTGTCTTTTGAGATAACAATTCCCGCCCACCCGCAGATCGTCAGAATATTCAGGAGTCCGGCTATTCCGTTTATGATGTTCCAGGGACCGGATATGGTCCACAGGTGATCCACATATCCCCCCTGAAACAGTCCGTAGCCGTATACTTCGAAATCACGAATGCAGGCTTCTAGAATATTCAATGCCAGAATCAGGGGAGGGAAGGTCAGAGCCCATTTTTTCTTTGACAATCCGGGTATAAAACGGATAGCCATAAAGCCCAGGCAACCGGCAAGGGCCGAGTAGGTTTTGACCCAGTTGAACCAGGTCCCTGTACCATACTCATTTCCGGGAGCCGCTGTAACGGGCCATACAAAAATAGTGAGAACCACAGGTACCACCAGAAACAGTGCAATGCCGCCCCATCGGGTCGTTCTCCCCAGTTCATTGAATGCCATAAGGGCAAACAATACAAAAATCATGATTCCCCAGCTTTCAATGCCGGGAACAGCATACAATCCCATTTTACTTTCCTTGTTTTTATCTTATTTCATTGCTGTACTGGCTGTATGAACAGGGTCAGCAGGCAATAATTTCCTTTATCATAAACTCCCGACCGGCTGTTATATCCGCTTCCTTCGCTGAGCAGTGGGGACAGCAGTCCTCATGTTTCAACGGATTGAAGACAGAGCTGCACTTTCTGCAGCGGGCAGCGGCCGGGAGTATTTCTATCCGCAGATTCGTTGCTTCCAGCATCGTACCGTCCACAGCAGCGGGATAGCAGGATTCAACATACCGGGGAATCATCGACGAAAGTTCTCCGATTTGCAGAACCAGGGTATCTATAGTTGTCAGAGAGTTGGCTCTGGCGATGTTTTCCACTTTTTTTACAATGTCTATTACGACGCCCAGTTCGTGCAATGATGACTCCCTTTTAGTATTAAACTCTCGAAAAGGCTTTACTGATGGCCTTAATCGGTTTATTGGCTGCGATTTTCAGCTGACGTTTGATCACATATTTTATGACTTTGGGTTTGAGATCTGCCAGATCCACTCCCTCTTCATCATATTTCCTGACCAGTGAGATAGCATCAAACTTGCATTTGGTTGTACAGACTCCGCATCCCAGACACATGAACTCATCGGTCACTGTAGCGCCGCATCCCAGGCAGCGTTCCGTTTCTTTTTTAATCTGTTCTTCCGTAAAAGTTCCTCTGAGGTCCTGGAAGGTCTCTCTGGATGCTGCTGCAGATACATGAGCAGTCGTCTCACGGGGAATTCTGTCATAACCTTCCAGATTCAAACTTTCTTTGTCAAAGGAGCGGTAATCTCTGATCGTCCGTCCCAGCAGAAGATCCTGACCGGGCTGGACAAATCGGTGTATGGATATAGCAGCTTCTTTACCCAGAGCGATGGCGTCAATGGCAAAGCGGGGACCGGTAAGAGCATCTCCACCGGCAAAAATATCTTCTTCAGCGGTCTGCAGGGTTTTGGCGTCTGCTTTCACTGAATTATTGGGATTCAGTTCCACCTTGCTGTCATCCAGAATTGTTCCCCATTCAATGGACTGTCCAACGGAAATAAGAACATGATCCGCTTCTACAATCATGGTGTCTTTATCATCATAAACAGGATTGAATCTTCCCTTGTCATCCAGAACAGAAAGACACTTTCTGAACTCAACGGCTTTCACTCTGCCATTGTCAGTCAAAATCTGTACAGGCCCCCAGGAGTTGTTAATACCTATCTCTTCAGCAAGAGCTTCTTCCACTTCCTCTTCCAGAGCCGGCATGGATTCTCTGTTTTCCAGGCAGAACATATGAACCTTGTCCGATCCAACCCTTACGGCTGTTCTGGCAACATCAATAGCGACATTGCCTCCTCCGATAACAACCGTTTTTCCCTTAAGCTCACCGGCTGTTCCGAGGTTTACATTACAGAGAAAATCAACACCGCTGATAACACCTTCTGCGCCTTCTCCAGGGATATTCAGTTTACGGCCCCCCTGAGCCCCGATGGCCAGGAAAAAGGCCTCATACCCCTGAGAGCGAAGATCCTTCAGTGTGACATCTGTTCCGACTTCTACACCGGTTTTAAATGTTACTCCCAGATCCTTGAGGATATCGATTTCTGCATTGACCACATTCTTTTCCAGTCTGAAAGAGGGAATCCCCAGGGTCATCATACCGCCCAGGGCATTCTGTTTTTCAAAAACAGTTACCTTATAGCCGTCAACCGCAAGGTAATATGCGCAGGACAGTCCTGCAGGACCGGCACCTACTACGGCTATTTTTTTACCGTAGTCATGTTTGATCCGGGGGATAAACCGGTTCTCTCCCTTCAGTTCCTTTTCTGCGATGAATTTCTTGATATCATCAATGGCAATGGGATCGTCAATATCCCCTCTGGTACAGGCTGATTCACATTTGCGGGGACAGATTCTTCCACACACAGCAGGGAAGGGATTTTCCTGTTTGATCAGTTCCAGTGCTTCGTCATAACGGCCCTGGGAGGCCAGTTTTATATACCCCTGGATACCGATGTGTGCCGGACATTCCGCCTTACAGGGACTGCTGCCCTCATCGCTGACAACCTTGCGGTTTGTTCTGTAATCAGGATTCCACTGATCTTCTGTCCATTCAGTTGTCTGAAAATCATCCCACTTCTGAGGAGATGAAATATTTTCTGTACAGATTTTCTGACCGATGGTCAGGGAGTTGGTGGGACAGTTTTCAACACATTCCCCACAGGCAACGCATTTTTCGGCATCCACTTTTGATACATAGTTGGAACGGGCCATATCCGGGTTGGACCAGTGATTGGCCAGCCTCATATTGAAACAGCCGCAGCCGCAGCAGTTGCAGATGGCATGTGTGTTGCCGGGTCCGTCCAGGTTGGGAATGGAGTGCATAAGTCCGTTTTCTTCGGCCTTCCTGATCACTTCCATAGCTTCTTCTCTTGTTATCTCTTTGGCTCTCCCTGTGCGGATATAGTATTCAGCGGCATGACCCATCTGGATACAGATATCCTCTTTCAGGTGACCGCAGCCTTCTCCCATGGCTTCTCTGGAGGTTCGGCAGGCACAGTCTGACAGGGAGAATATAGTATTTTCATTCAGATACCGGGATACCTCTTCAAATGAGGCTGAACGGGTGTTTCCGTCGATGGACTGTTCGATGGGGATGACTCTCATCGGCCCATGTCCCACAGGGAATTTACCGACTCCCATTGGACCCTTTCTCAGGCCGTAGGCATCAAAAGCCCTGGCAATTTCAGGGTACTTTTTTACATTTTCCTTATGGTTGACGATCATCTCCATATGACCGGGAACCCATATTTCGCACCAGTATTTATCCACACCGTCAATCTCGTTGACAAAAGCCATACCGCAGTCGGCTACTTCCCAGAGAAGCTCCGCAGTTTTTTCTACTGATTTGCCGCAAAGAGGGGCAATCTCTTCGGCAGACATAGGCTTTCTCAGCTCCAGACAGAGAGCCACTTCAGCCATCTCATCTGTCATGATGGGTTCAAGAATCTTATATTCAGGATAATCCTCTTTGATTTCCAGCTTTGAACCTCTTTTCGTTCTGCTGATTTTATTTGCCAGATCCAGCAACAGTTCCCGTGCCATATGTTATCTCCTTTATTGAACAGTTTTTAAGTTATTTATTCTGTTTCCAGTTTTTTACTTCGTTTCTGAGCCAGTCAGCCCATTGGTCGATGCCTTCTCCCGTTTTGGCTGATATGGGAATGATCTTGATGTCCTTGTTCAGCCTGGTTACATATTCCGTCAGTTTTGACATATCAAAATCAAAGAAATCCATGGCATCAATCTTATTTACCAGCAGTACATCCACCATGGAAAACATAATGGGATATTTCAGTGGTTTGTCGTGACCTTCAGGAACACTGAGGATCATGGCATTTTTGGCTGCCCCGGTATCATATTCCGCTGTACAGATCAGATTCCCTATATTCTCGAGAATGGCCAGATCAAGGCCTTCTGTCCCCAGTGCTTCAATTCCTTCACGGGTCATCAGAGCATCCAGATGGCACATGCCCCCTGAGTGAAGCTGGATCACCTTAGTTCCTGTTTCGGCAACTGTACCGGCATCGACACTGGAATCAAGATCCGCTTCCAGAACACCTATTCGCATCTCCTCACCAAGAGCCTCTATGGTTCTCAGTACAGTCGATGTTTTACCGGATCCGGGTGAGGACATAAGGTTCAGAAGAAAAAGTTCCTGATCCTTGAGTTCCTGTCTGAGAGATTCTGCTTCTTTGTCATTGCTCTCATACACACTTTTTTTTATTTCAATTACCTTAAAATCTTTCATGATTAATCCTTTATTTCAGATCTAGAGACCAAAAACAGCCATGGCAAGACCGCAGCTGCCGATGACTCCCCCTGCCATGGCATTTCCGAAGCGTTCCATAAAGGGGAAACGGATCAGTTTTTTCAGACCGTAGAATGAAACTGTTACAGTCAGAAACATGCAGATGAGAGTACTGAGCCCGAACACAAGCACTACTGCAGTAGTATGAAACAGTGAGTTTGTGACGGCGGGATAAATAATCAGGGGAATTAGGGGCTCACAGGGGCCGAAAACAAATATCAGAAACAGAATCCAGGGACTTGAGTCTTTTTCATGACCATGGGAATGCTGAGATGAATCATTTTTCCGAAAAGCATTTTTAATGCCCCAAATACAATAGATAAAACCGAAAACCGTCAGAGACCAGGCGGCAATTTCACCGCGTACAGTTTCGATAAAATCCAGTCTTGTCAGTATGGTTCCAACGGATACGGCTAGAAGACCCAGAATGAGTCCTGAAGCAATATGGCCTATACCGCAGGCTGTGGTAATACCGATGGTCTTTTTGTAGGACCAGTTATTGGACTTGCTCAATGCTATAAACGGGAGGTAATGATCCGGACCGAGTAGGGTATGAATACATCCCACAGTGAATGTGGATATAAGAAGTATTAAGAAATTCTGTTCCATTTATTGATCCTTATTTTTGGGGTCTGAATATTTGAATAAATTAATATCAATTAACCGTTTTAACGACTTTAAATGATGAACCTCAAAATGGACAATGGGTAAAAAAATACCGATTAAAGCTTTTTTAAGTGTTTATGCTTGCTGTTTACACTTTGCATCCTGTTGAACAACCATTTGTTCAAAGACAGATTATTAAAATAATCATTAAAAGTCTGATTAAAATGAGTTAGTCAGCTATTGTAGGAAGTACCAGTGTAAACACCATGCCTGATTAAATATTTTTTTATCTGAACCAGGTTTTTAAAAAGTAATCGCTGTAATCCGTTATTTTATCAAGGCTGGCACAGCAACTCAGGCCGGGGCCGATGAAAATGCCATCCTCTCCCTGTCTGTTGTACAGTTCTTCATACAGGCCTGATTGCAGGGAATCTGATGGGAGATGAGGAAAAAATCGCCAGCTTTTATTCGCAATAAGACGGGGTGATTTTATTTTGAGTTTCTCAAGTTGTTTCATCAGGATGGAATTCAATTCTATCGGGGTGTAACTGCCGTTGGAATAGACAGTTACGATCTGATTATCCTTAAGGAAACTGGTATTGATATGGATCAGTCTGATTGAACCCTCAAGACCCCGGTTTTCCATAAAAAAAGAATCTGTCAGACCGCGGTCGGAAATCCTGTAAACGAATGTATTCGCCGTATTTAATTGTATTGAATCGAGAAACATGGAAAAGAACTGCTGGGCAACAGCTTTCCCGGGCATAGGGGCAGTCAGAATGACTTTCGAGATTTCATCCGTACCGAATGCGGTTTCCAGGGCAACATGATTTTCCCGGGGAATAAGTTGAGAGATTTTATTCCCGTATCTTATGTCCTTCAATTCTCTGGCCAGAGCATTACAGAGGCTGCTGCTGCCGTCGGAAAATGTCAGAACTTTGCGTGATTCAACCAGATAACCCAGGGATTCAAGATCCAGATGTTTCAGTACATAAACTGCCGGTATAGTATCCAGCTCTCCATAGCCGTAGCAGCTGAAAAAGGCGGAATATACGGGTATCAGAGACGCAAGGTTCTTCAATCTGCACCAGCTGGTGAAATCGGTCTTCAGATCATCAGGGATAGTATGGAAGCCCGGTGTATTCAGACAGTCTCTGTATTCTGAGAGAACCGAGGGCAGTCTCTGGTACTGCTCCTTGAATTCCGCAATGGAAGAGTCATCCAGAAGGGGAATCTTCTGTCCCTGAGAATCAATATACTGTCTGTAAAAATACTCTCTGCGGGTGTTTATTTGAAGTTCATCACAAAGATTCTGAAAAGCTTCTGAAGTTCCGAACACACATCCCATTTCAATACGGCTTCCGGCTGCATTTAATGTAAAACACTGGCCGCCGGGACGGTCATCCTGCTCATAAACTGTTACTTCGGCGCCCTGTTTCTGAAGTTCGTAGGCTGTCAGCAAGCCTGAGAATCCTGCTCCTACGACGGCTATTTTATGATTATTCATCAATACTTCCTGTCCAGATACGCCCACAAGGGCAGTGTGATTTTCTGATCACTGATCCTGCGCACATTATCCAGAGGTGTTGAACCCTTGCCGGGACCACAGGTCAGGGCTGTTTTCAGGTTGAACTCTCTCAGAAAATCCTGAAGAAGTGACCTTAAGTCATTCACACTGCCGGCATCTGTGCTGTTGCTGATCAGATATTCAAGACTTCTTGTACTGAAATCTTCTGAAAGTTCCTTGAAATCTTTAAAATCAATATCCCATTTCAACTGAGTCACACCCATTTGCTTCAATGTATTCATATAAGGATGTTTCTCTTTTGACTTGACGGATCTGTAGATTCTGTCATCCGGTGTTATGATTGTGGCCGGTTTCATTAAAAGTTCTTTTCCCATGGGGACTGCCAGCCCTACAAGCAGATCCAAAGCATGAGCCGTGTCATTATCATTGTAGAGTCTGGAGCAGGAAACGCCGCTGGACACATCCAGGATGGAGTACTGATATAAGATTTTGTCTTCCATAAGATTCTTTCTGATATCTGTCCAGCAGAGCCAGAGTTCTCCATGGCGCGGTTCAAATCCCCGGGGGATCGGCCTGGTTTTCCTGTATCTTCTGGCGAACTTTTCTCGTTCCGGTCTTTTATTTAATCCATGGCGTACAAGGATATTATAAACACCGCTGGCACTGATATATATATGTTCATCTTCCAGAAGCCATTTGAGGCTCAGGGGCCCGTAATCCGGATGTTCCGCCACTTTTTCAAAGAGTCTCTCTTCAATCTCCTGCTTGATTTTATTGACAGGAACAAAGTTTCTGATTCTATCTTTCAGTCCTTCATGACCTTCATTTTCAAAGCGCTTTTTCCATCTGTAGTATATGGTTCTGGAAACTGAGAATTTCCGGCAGGCTTCACTTATACCGTGTTCTCTGCCGTATAGAAGGATCTTCTCTCTCTGCTCCCTGGATAATGTCTGTTTCATTTTCTTATTCAACCGGATTTCATGATAGGTCAATACAGTTTTGTTGGCAAGAAATATAACAGAAAAGCATATTGAAATGGTTTAATATTAAAGCATTCAGAAATGCATTTTAGAGGAGAGGGATTGATGAAAAGAAAAAAACTGATAATTCTGGGGTTGATTGTTTTACTGGTTCTGCTGTCCTGTGCCGCCGGAGTCAACAGTTTAAAAGGTACCGCCGACAGCGGAGGGGATATAGCAGGATTCTGGATGGGACTGTGGCATGGCATAGCCTCGCCGATTATGTTTATTATCTCTCTGTTTAATAAGAACATATCCATTTATGAGATTCATAATAACGGGAACTGGTATAACTTCGGATTTCTTCTGGGAGCCAGTATCATATTCGGAGGCAGCGGCAGCGGTGCCGGCAGCCGAAAATGCAGATAGCTGCCGCAGTATGAACAGGTCCGCGAACAGGACAGCTTACAGATTGTGCCGAAACCGTCCTGTTGCGCATTTAAAGTCATGTATCAGTCAAGAATCAGAATCTCAACTCTTCTGTCCTCTACATCTGTTCCTCTGGGATCTGTGCTTCCGGCTCCCCGTAAGAACAGTCTTCCCGGTCCCGGACGACCTTCGGGGAAAAGTATATCCGCAACGGCTGCAGCCCGGTCTCTGGAGAGTTTTCTTCTTCCTTCAAAACTTCCGTAATCGGCAGTGTGTCCTATAACGAGAATATCCCTGTCTTTATAGGATTCAAGAGTTTCCGACAGTTCTTCCAGCCTGTATCTCTGATCCCTTGAAACAACTGACGATTCGGGTTCAAAAAGGATTCTGTCTGTTTCAATAACAGATACCATTACTCCGTCCAGAGTTTTGGAGACACTCACACCGGGAAGATCTCCCAGTTCTGATTCAAGGATTTCGGCCGCTCCTGTTTTTTCCAGAGTGTCATTAACCCTGTATGCAGTTCTGGTTGTACCGGTAAACTCCTGGGTTCGGCCGTCTGCCATCAGCATAAGAAACTCAAAGTCTTCTGTTTTTTCTACCGGCTTTCCGCCGTCAATATCCCACAAAAGATTCTGGGAAGACTGGCCTGTAATAAGCCTGATGGGTTCCCCCGGAGTACGAACAGGCAGATAAATATTATAATCCATAGATATCAATGCCAGACGTTTTCCGTCGATAAACTGATCTTCCAGATAATTGTATAAAACCTGAACATCTCCCCGGTAGGGTCCATACATAGAATTCCGGATTCTGAACACATGAACCTCTTCTCCAGCCAGGCTCCAGCTGTCACCGGGCTTAACAGGGGTTTCAGGAAAGCGGGGAACATTTCTGAGTACCGGACGGGTGGCATCCCGGGGAATAGACATACTGCCCCTGTCGTCACGGAGCAGATCAACAGTCTCCGTGCTGACCCATTCCAGAATGCCCGGAAGCCCCTCCACAGTCTCTACTGTCCGAAAGGAGGCATCCAGGTTAGCCGTCCCTTCAGAATTGACTGATCTGACGGTAGAAACAGAGAATTCTTCGATTTCTGCCTGATGACTCAGATATCCGTCAATGTATACAGTTTCACTGACCAGGGAATCGGCATGAATAACCTGACCCTCTGTCTGATGAAATCTGAGCTGAATCTCTTCTGCCTGAAGCTCTTCTGACGGAAGATTGATACAGATCAGAGTCATTATAGTTAAAGCTGTTTTTCTGATATTCATATTACTTAATCGGCGGATATGGGGAAACCAATACGCAACTTTTTCAATTATCAGCCGATTTTCTTCCCTGCCAGTCGCTGTTGATCGTCCACATCCCCAGCCGCCGGTTCAGAGAGTCCATGCCATTGATGGGAAGGATCAGTTTCAACAGTGGGGTAACCACCCTCAATGAAAAGCGGGGTATGGCACAAAGGGGGGGGCCTTTTATTATCGTATTAAGGATAGCCCCTGCAACCCTTTCAGGAGACAGCATCTTTGTTCCTTTAACCATACTGGAACCTTCGAACATACCAGTATTGACAGTATTGGGTGTGACATAACTGACAATGACATTGTGACCGCTTCTTTTCATTTCCTGTCGGAGGGAATCCGTAAAGCCTATGACCCCGAACTTTGTGGCAGAATAGACAGATAAATCAGGAATGGCCAGAATCCCCCCGGCTGAGGCCATATTCACAATCTGAGCGTCTCCTGATTCAATAAGCTGAGGCAGAAAAATACGGCAGCAGCGTATAAGAGCTGTCAGGTTTACATCAATCATTTTCTGTACATCTGTTTCTGAAAGTCCGGAAACAGGAGCTGCTTTAACAATTCCTGCATTATTTACCAGAATATTTACCGGTCCGAACTGTTTCTGAATATCAGTGGCCAGAGTTTCAACTGCAGCTTCATCGGTAATATCACAAAGGAATGCTCTGCATTTACCTTTCCGGCTTAATTCGGATTCAGTCTCTTTCAGAAGGTTCCGGTCTATATCAACCAATGCCACCCGGCAGCGCTGTTTCAGCAGAAGTTCGGACAGACATTTTCCCATACCACGAGCAGCACCAGTCACCAGAACAGTCTTATTTCTGAGATTCTTCATACACAACTCCCGTTACGTGATTTGATGTTTATTATTTTAGCACTGAATTGTCAGGTTGAGGATCTCTTTTTTCATCAATCCCGGAAGGATTCCCTTTCATCGAGAATAGAATTTAAGTAATTTGACATTTTAGAAGCTTAATAGTAAAGTCAGGTTATGAATAGAAATGAGTTTAATGAATTAATGGATCAGTTGATACGAATCAATAATCAGTTGACTGCTGTCAGACGAACCCAGTCTCTGGACCTTGATGGAGAAACCTGTCATCCCTCAGAAATGCAGGTTTTACTGTATCTTTCAGAAAAACCGATGGCTACCGTTTCTGATGTGGCGTCCCACTCGTTTTTTACTATTTCTGCCGCCTCTCAGATTATCAAAAAACTGGCAGCTAAGGGTCTGATCATCAAGAAGCGGAATCTGATGAATGAAAGAGTTGTTAATCTGTCTCTGTCGGAAGAGGGAGCCGGTCTTGTGGATCAGTTCAAACAGGCAGAAGCAGAATCCATGGACGACTTTTACAGCAATTTTTCTGATATTAATGAGAACGACTTTCGAATATCAAGAGGATTTCTTCTGAAACTTGAACAATCCCTGAAACAGAAACTGAAGGATCAAAGCTGAAGCAGCTTAATCATTATCAATATCAGAAAGGCTATATAAGCCCTTAATTTCAGGAGAGTTGACATACAATTATGGATAAATGGCAGGAATTACAAAAATATCTGAGTTCTCTTGCAGTTGAAAACAACAGATTATGCGAGAGAATTTTCAATGGCCCGGCAGCAGTCATAAAGGGACTGGAACAGCTTCTGATTGACCGATTTGCTGATCAGTTGTTTGTTCTGACCTATCTTGAGTTGAGCGGTGATGAGCTTGATAATCTCAGGATGCTTCTTCAAAAACTGTTTCCCTTCTGCTCTCTCAGAATACAGTTCCGCCAGTCCGGACAGTTTCAGGATCTTTATCTCAGTGATGAGGCAAAAGATTATTTTACAGTTGAAGAACATGGTTTGAAATATACAGTTCACAGCGGCAGAGGCCAGAATACAGGTTTTTTTGCAGATATGATTAATGGCCGGAAGGCTGTCATCGACTATATCAATCAGGCAGGGGATATGAAGGTTCTGAACCTTTTTGCCTATACCTGTTCTTTTGCAGTCGCCTCAATCTCAGCAGGTGCTGTCTCGGTGGATAACTGGGACATGAATAAAAACTCTCTGAGTATAGGCCGTGAGAATATCAGACTCAATGATCTGGATGAAAGAAAAAGTTCTTATTTCGGTTATGATATATTCAAGTCTTTCAGCAAAATTAAAAAAAGAGGACCCTATGGCCTGATCATCATGGATCCTCCTCCCATGCAGGGAAAGAGTTTTTCCTACAAAAAGGATTATCCCAGACTGATCAGCCGCATTCCTCAAATCATAGATAAGGGGGGAGCGGTACTTTTCTGCCTGAATGCTCCTGACTGCAGCCATCAGGATTTTCTGCATATGATTCATACAAATCTGTCAGGTCAGTTTGCAGATATAAGAGAGATTCCCTGTCCTGTGTCCTATCAGGGACGATTCAAAGAACGGGGCCTTAAAACCTATCTGGCAACAGGATACATACAGGAACATTCTTGATGGATGAGCCCGGGGGGAGTACAATAGTTATATGAAGGGATTTTCAAAGAACCTGCTGATATTTCTTATTCTCTCTCTGTTCCTGTTTTCCTGCGGTCAACAGTCTGATACATTCTCAGGTGATTTTCTACTGGGTTATACAGGCTGGCTGTCCACTCCTTTTTATGATTCAATGGCACTTCCTGCATGGGACGGGGAAGACCGTTTATGGACCGCTTTTGAAAATGAAAAAAGGATACTGAGAAAAATCGACTTTGAAGGGAACACTCAGGAAAAAATAACTTTTTATATTTATCCCGATTCTCCCGAATCCATTCATGATCCTTATGTCTCTTCAGATGGTTCTACCATCGTGTTTACACTGGAATCTTCCAACGGCAGTTACAGAGACCTTGTCCGTATAAAAACAGGAACATCTGATTACTCTATGTTTTCTCTGGACGGAGCGAATAATATAAGACTCCCGAATTTGAGTAATCTGTATATAACATCACCCTGTTATGTTTCAGAGGAACTTCTGGGCTATCTGGGATATCAACTTGATTTCAATACTTATACGGCGACCCAGAGTTATTATATGTACGATTTTACCACCGGTAACACACGAAGCATCCTCCTGGGAAGTTATGCTTTTGATAACGAAGGTAATATAACCGGAGGAGATGTGTTCTACAGTCCAGATATTTATCTGGGCAGCGATGATTCGGGTAACAGTTATGAAATGGTCATGTTCTGTGTCCGGCTTGACCCGGAGGAATATCCATCGGACAGCTCCGATGCTGTGTACACCGTAAGAATGTTCAGCGCCGACGGTGAAATGAACTATGACGGACTTGATGACGGTTTCCAGTTTGAGAATATCGGCGGCATACGCTGGTTTGACGATTCCAGTCTAATCATGACAGTGAGAGAGAATTCCGAATGGAAGGTTATATCTGCCGGGGAAGGCGGAGTGACAAGAGAAATACTTAATCTGGGAAGTGATCTTTACAGTTTAAGCGGACTTAATATCAGCCCTAGCGGAGAAAAATGCGTAACCCGCAAATTACGGGGTGAATATGACAGTTACTCCGAGCTGATCATAATAGACCTTTACTGATAATTATTGGATATGCCCGTAGCTTCCGGTCAGACTGTTCATCAGTTCAATAAAACTAAGCCTGATCCTTTCATATTCTAAGTTCACCGTTTCCATGATTAAACTGACAGGGATTTCTCTGCTGCTCCTGTAATTCAGCCGGCCCAGGGCAAGGGAAAGCCCTTTCATTGAAGCATAGGAACCAAACCAGTCATTAGTAATCAGAGCAGAGGCCAGCCGGTTGAAATGACCCGGAATCAACTGGTCCTTTATGGAAACACTCAGAACGTCATATACTCTGGAAGAAAAATCCTGAAGACTGATCTCTGCGTAATCCTGCCAGTATCTGGCCAGGTAATGATCCAGAATCACATCTAACAGAACTCCCGCATAAGGGAGATGCCTTCTGTGAAGCAGGGATCTGATTTCCCTGAATGCTCCATGAGAGTCAGCAGACCGGTCTATTGCATGATGAAGTGCCATCCCGTTTCTGATCCCTTCCGGCAGGGATTCCGCATCCGAAGGCCGAATCATATCACAGGCCATATTTCCGAGGAGAACAGCATCATCAGGAGGAGATAAAAATGCATGAGCCAGATAGTTCATAACAGTTCCAATATAAAGAAAAAAGCCCCTCTGAACAAACTGTCGGAGGGGCTCGTGAGAGTTGTTTTAAAAGGAGATCAGGCTATGGCTGTTTCCAGAGCCAGTTCCATCATCTGAGTGAAGGTTTTTTCTCTTTCTTCAGATGTTGTTACTTCTGAGGTAATGAATGAGTCGCTGACAGTCAGAATGGTCAAAGCTTCAATCCCTTTCTTGGCAGCGAGAGTATATAGAGCCGCCGCTTCCATTTCTACCGCCAGAACATTGTGATCTCTCCAGATTTTCCATTCTTCAGGATCATCATTATAGAAGATATCCGTGGAAAGAATATTACCGGCATGGAAATCGATATTCAGTTTTTCGGCAGCTTGAACAGCTTTGGCAAACAGTGAGTAACTGGCTGTAGGGGCAAAGGTCATGCCTCTGAAAGTAATATCATTGAGGCTGCTGTTGGTAGAAGCACTCATTCCCAGAATAATATCCCGGATTTTTACTTCTTCCTTGAATGAGCCGCAGGAACCGATTCTCATAATTCTTTTGACATCATACTGATCAATCAGTTCGTTAACATAGATTCCTATAGAAGGGATTCCCATGCCGCTGCCCTGAATAGACACCTTTTTACCTTTGTATGTACCGGTAAAACCGTACATTCCTCTTACTTCTGTATAACATACAGGGTTTTCCAGAAAATTCTCTGCAATATATTTTGCCCTGAGAGGATCTCCCGGCATCAGAACAGTTTCAGCGATATCGCCTTTTTTCGCTCCAATATGTACACTCATTCAGAACTCCTTATTCTCTTTAATACATATAATATAGTTGATAATTCATCAGTTTAAAAGAAGATAGTGAGAATGAACAGTTCTTTACCACTTGTTCAACAAGGTACAGGATATCCGGAACAACTGTCGTACTTGTTGACAGGCCAATCCTTTTTCATTATTGTCTTATCCAGATGGTCGACTAGCTCATTTGGATAGAGCGCTTCCC
>JAQQAM010000249.1 GCA_028532905.1 Spirochaetales bacterium | reverse complement strand
GTATACCTCCGCCCTCTGCCTGGTATCCGTGTATCTGCTGAGTATGACCGTCTTTCCCTCTGTTCTGTCTCTGGGACGGACCTGGTTCCGGGGCAGAAAAAAGATTCAGATCAATTTTGAACCCGTATTAAAAAGGATTTCCTTTGTTGTCCGCCGTTATGAAAAGACAGTTCTGTTCACATTTATCATTGTGGCGGCTGTCTCTGTTTACGGCAGTTCCCTTTTGCGGGTGGATTTTGATTCGGAAAAAATGATGGGCCTCAAGCTGCCCCATATGCAGGATCAGAAGCGGATTGCCGATTCGGATATCGGTGTGACCGAATATCTGGAACTGACCCTGCTGTTGGAGGAAAACCAGCTTCGGGATCTGGAAACTCTTTCTGACATTGACAGAATACAGAGAGACATTGAAGCCCTGCCCCTGGTGGTCCGGACCAGCTCTCTGACGGGGACGGTGCGGGAGTTCAACAGAATCTTTCACAGGAACCACGAAACTTTTACCATTCCGGAAAAGGACTCCCAGCTGCGGGCGCTGTTCAATGTTTTTGAACGGCTTTCTCCCGAACTGCTGAGAGAATGGGTGACAGAGGATTACGCCACCACAAGAATACAGGTTCAGCTCAACGGCTTTTCTTCTGCTGTGATTGAAGAGAATCTGCATGAAATAGACAGGATCGTCAAATCGGTTCTGGGAGAGGGAACAGAGTATTTTTTAAGCGGTTCCACCTATCAGATGGCTCTTATGAATCAGTATGTTACAAGAGGTCTGGTCCGCTCCATCTTTATGGGGGTTATGATTATCACCTTCCTGATGATTATTGTCTTCAAGAGTTTGAAAATGGGACTGATCGCCATGATTCCCAACCTCTTTCCCATTCTGGTCTGCGGCGGTATTATGGGCTTTTTCAAGATCCCCCTGGAGTTTGTCACCATGACGGTGGCTCCTCTGATTATGGGACTGGCGGTGGACGATACAATCCATTTTATTTCCCATATGAAAAAGGGGATCAATGAGAAAAGGAACTACTTCTCAGGGATCAGCCACAGCTTCAGGGTCGTGGGAACCGCCATTACCCAGACCACAGTTATTCTGTGTATTACTTTTCTTGTGTTTACGGTTTCACAGGTCAACAGCCTGATTTATATGGGAATCCTCACCTTTGCAGGACTCCTGGCCGCCTATCTGGCGGATATCTTCATCACGCCTATTCTGGTTTCAAAGACAAAACCCTTCGGTAAATTCTAAAAAAACGCTTGTGAAGAGACAGCCGGTTTCTCTGAGGGCTTCGGTCTTTATTGGATTGTGAGGGTCTTCTGCGAGGGGATGGCGAGTGGTTTGAGAGGGAGTCCGGGGGATCAGAAATCCTGAAATTTCCGGGCCAGTTCGATCCTGCTGTGACAGTCGGTTTTATTGTAGATACTCAGAACATGGTTTTTGGCAGTCCCCTGAGAGATGAACAGCCTGCCGCTGATTTCTTTAATCTTCAGTCCTTTTACAAGAAGGTAGAATACCTCCTCTTCCCGGGCCGAGAGGCCGAAGGCCTTCACAAAACTGCTTTCCTGCTGTTTCTTCACATCGATGAGGGTCTTTTCCGAGTCCTCTTCCTCCTGAGCCTGTTCTGTCCGGAATGTGAACTCCAGTTCTCCCAGTTTAAGGATGTCACTGTCCCGGAGAAGAGCTTCTCCCTCGACCTTGACTCCGTTGATATAGCTGCCGTTCCGGCTGCTCAGATCTATGAGGTATACATCCCTGCCTGAGATCCGGATAATGCTGTGCTTCCGGGAGACAGAGGGAGCCTGCAGGATCAGGGCGCATTCCTTGCTCCGTCCGATCAGGGTTTCTTCTTTTTCCAGGGCTATAAAGAGGGGGGCATTTTCCTTTGTCCGCCCCTGCAGAAAGTACTTTGTGTCCGACATACTCTCATTTATACAGCAAAACCTGCATTTTATCATCCCCGATTAGGCCAAACGGTCTATACCGGAATTCTTTTTTCCGTTGCATATTTACATCATCCCCCGCAGGAAATTGTTTGGGAGGAGTCCTTTCCCTTCAGGGAAGGGGCTCCTCGTCCGGCGGCGAGCCGGCGGCGGTTATGGGAACCGCTGGTAGCCGGCAGCCGGAACGGGATGCTTTTTTGGAGGTAATTCTTATGAATACAATCGTACAGACAGTACCCGAAGCTGTCGCAGACCACTTAAGAGATGTGGCCGTAAAATTCGGGCTGGAAGATAAGGAAGAAAGTTATGCCGCTCTGGAGCAGAGCTGGATTGAGAAGATGGAAGTCTTCGAGCATGAGATGATTGAGCGCGGCATGGATGAAGTGGGTGTGTTCAGACCCGAAGATGAACGGGCGGCTCTTCTGCTGACCTATTCGGGATCTCTGATCTCCCTGGGGCCTCTGGAGGATGGCGAGCGTCAGATCCGCTATACCAGCATAGGCATCAGAAAAGATGTTCCTGAGACTATGGATCTGGTGAATCAGAAAATTGAAGGCTGTGCAGAAGCTGGAGAATCGTTGCTGTTCAGCGATGGTCCCATGAAGAGAACCTCTCCGCTGTTCAGGATCGTGGTTCCCCCTCTCAGTCTTGATCCTGATGAACAGACCTGTCTGGTTGAAGATGCGGTCACTGTGATTTCTGAAAAATTCGCCGATCTTAACCTGAAGGCTCTGGAAGAGATCTGAAATAAAGACGAACAGTTTTGATTACAGGAGGAGGGTTCAGGAAACGGTAGGCTTTTTGTAGATATAGCCCCTGTTCCGGCCCTCCTCTTTGGCTCTGTAGAGGGCTGTATCAGCTCTGTTGACGATCTCTACAGCTTTTTCATTCTCCCTGTAAATGGAAGATATACCGTAGCTGATGGTGAGATAGAAAGAGGCTCCGCTTGTTTCGACCAGCTCTCCCGCCACCTGTTGTCTCAGGCTCTCTGCATGAATGCGGGCGTCAGCCTCCTGGGTATCGGGCATGAGGATGAGAAATTCCTCACCTCCCCAGCGAAAACAGAAATCCGTCCTCCGGCTGATTCTCCGGATGGTTTTACCAAACTGCTTCAGGGCAAAGTCTCCGGCAGCATGGCCGTATGAATCATTAATTGTTTTAAAATAATCCAGATCAATCATAACAACGGTAAAGGGAATGCCGGTTCTCCCGAACCGGAGAGTTTCCCGCTCAAAGATTTCACCGCTGCTGTTTCTGTTTAAAAGACCGGTCAGGGCATCATTCCTGGCCAGAAACTCCAGTTTGTTCCGTTCTGCCTGCAGTTCAATTGTTCTGTTTTCCACTTCTGATTCCAGGGTCGCCCTGAGACGGGTGAGTTCTCTGAAGGCCTGGTTGTACTGGTCAGCATTCAGAATGACCTGGAAGGTGATGAACAACAGCAGCCCCAGATCCAGCACATAGGCTGTCTGGATAATGTGAAGATCATAAAGAATATCGTTCAGGGAAAAGCCGAATACCAGGATGGACGCGGCAAGAGACCACTGGGCTCCCGGTTTCTTTTCCAGTACTGCTTTAATAATAATGGCAATGATGTATACCAGGTTCACCAGAATGATGGGAAGATAGGATCTGAAAACAGACTGCACCACCGGAAGAGGCAGGAAAATAACCATCAGGCCATAGATTGTCGAAAGGGCTGTGTTAATTTTCAGAAACACAGGTTTGCAAAGTCCCGGAAAACTTGTGTGGAAGAACATCATGTACGCCGGAACCATATAGGCTACTGTGAGTGTGGCAATTTTAATCAGAGTGATCTGGCTGATCCCCGGCAGAAACCTCATCAGAAGATTTTCCCCGGTTATCAGAATTTTTAAGGCAACCAGTGCAATGACGATGCTCAGCCAGAGGGAAGACCGGGATTCTCTGTTTAAAAGAAAAAAGACAATCTGAAACAGACCCATTATAATCATGGCACCCACTATGGACGCCAGGAGGATCACTCTTCTGTCTCTGTAGGCGGTCACCGCTCTGGTCCTGCCGAAGCGGACAGACTCCCAGAAGCCGCCCTGTTTCATGGTGTAATTGGATATATGGACAAGGAGTACAGCCCGGCTGCTGTCGGCCCGGAAACTGTGAATGGAAGGGATGTATTCCGGCTTCTCTACGTTAACTGAATTTCCGGGAATCCCGTCCCGCCCCAGAAACACGCCGTTCACATAGTAGGCGGCGGCTGATATCTTTTCAAAGAAGTAGAAGCTGTATTCTTCTCCCCTTGTCAGTCCCGTGAGAACGATTCTGTATGTTCCCATTCCCTGGCCCGCAGGAAACTGATCCCATACTCCGGGAACGGGGCTCAAAGACATGTTCTCGGCATTATACACTTCACCGGGCATCAGAAAAACTCCGGGATAAAACTCCCAGTCTCCGTCCAGTCTCATTATGCTGTTTGCTTTGAGAGGACTCATGTCGGTCCTGCCACCGGTCACCCGGGCATATCCGGTCTCCGAAAGGCCGCAGCCGCCGAGAATTATCAGCAGGACAAGCAGGGCTGTTTTTTTCAGTAACTCTTTACTTAAATGCATTCCAAAAGCCTTAAAATCACTCAGGCTTTCTATTGCCTGTTTATTGCCGATCTGTTAGCTTTCCTCCATGAACCGTTCAAGAAAAGCCGAATTCTATCTCATTCTGATGACCCTCATCTGGGGGGGGACATTTGTCTCCATAAAAGTGGCTCTGGATTACATTTCCCCCCTTCTGCTGATGGGAGTCCGCTTTTCATCGGCTTTCATTTTCTTCTTAATTCTTAATCCGGTCAAGCTTGAATCCCTAAACAGATCCATTCTTTTCAAGGGACTGGTTCTGGGTGTCCTGATGTATCTGGGGTATGGTCTGCAGACCGTGGGGCTGAACTATACGACTGCCTCCCGCTCCGGATTTATTACCTATTTTTATGCCCTTCTGACTCCTGTCTTTCAATTTCTGATTCTCAGAAAAAAACCTCTGGCTGCCAATCTTCTGGGGCTGGCTGTGGCCTTTGCCGGACTCACCCTGATTACCGGAGGACTGGGCGGGGGCACTCTGAACCGGGGAGATGTCATTACCCTGGTCAGTGCCGCTTCTTTCAGTATCTATATCGTCTGCCTGAATCTCTGGTCTCCCGGAGAAGATGCCGGAGCCCTGACCGCCCTTCAGATGCTGGTAACCTCTCTCATCGCCTTTGCCTCTTCCCCTGTCTTTGAGACTCCTTTTCTGGATTCCTCTTATATTCTGTGGGGGAATCTTCTGTTTCTGAGTCTCCTGGGTTCGGTGGTGGCTGTTTATGTGATGACCCGTTTTCAGAATTATGTAACCCCCACCCGGGCGGCCATTCTGTATTCTCTGGAACCCGTATTTTCAGTGATCCTTGCTGTTCTGATTTTAAGGGAACACTTCTCTCCGGTTCAGCTGCTGGGGGCTGTGCTGATTATTTCGGGTGTTCTTGTTTCTGAAATTCTGGAGATCAGACGGGGTACAGTCCCGGCTGCCCCGGCCGGGGAGTAGAACGGCCTGGTTCAGGCCTCCCTGTCTGAACGCTTTACAGGCTTCTTGCGGATAACCCTTATACAGCCGGTTCCAGGTGCCGATATTTGATATGTGGAAACTTCAGAATTATCTGCCTGTCACAATCTGGTCTTGTCTCATCCCCTGTTCAGGGCCCTTTCCTCCAAAGAGAAGGAAGGTCTCAGGGACTACTATTTTCTGCAGGAATATCTGAAAGGAGAACCGGTCGTGTTTGAGGGGGGTACTCTGGAAAGCCGGTATCGTGTTCTGGAGGGAAGGGCCGTTCACTACAACTCGGAAAAAGATAAGTATGAGAGTTTCTTCTCAGGAGATTTCTGGGGGTTGGAGACTCTGAGTGCAGCGCATACTGCGGATTCTCCCTACCTGGCAGGGGAAGACTCTGTTGTCCTCAGACTCAGGGCTGAAGGATTCAGGCGTTTTTATGACCGGTTTCCTTCCCTGCGGAGTTCTCTGAAACCCAGACAGGACAGCCAGGGATATCATCTTTCCGGATTTCCATCTGATGTTTTCAAGGCCGTGAAAAAGCCTGCGGGCAACAGAAAAGGGAAGCTTCATTTTGAAGGCCGCACCAGCCGTAAAAGTTTTTCACTCTTCATGCTTGTCCCCTCCGGTCTTGTTGTCGCCGGGATCGCCCTCTCTTCCCTGAGTCCCTGGTTTCACGTTTTAAGCGGAGCGGGACTGCTCCTGGCAGGCTGTGAAATCTTTCTGCGGAATATGACCCTCTACAGGGTCAGCGACAAAACCGCATCCAAGCGTTTTTTCAACTGGAGAAACTTCAGAAGAGATCAGGAAGAACTGCCCATTGATCAGATAAAGAGTATTCAGATTAATGTAAACGGCCTGGTGAGGCATCTGTTGAAGATCGGTGATCTCACTATTCAGACTGCCGGGGCGGGGATTGTGTTCCGGAATATCGACCACCCCGGAGAGCTCCAGAAAAAGCTTATGGAGATGAAGCAGCAGCAGACGGCCATAGCCCGGGGAGAACAGCGGGAACAGTTAAGGGAACTTGTCCGGGAATGCTATTCCGGAAGCGCCTCCCCTCAGGATGGACAAATAAGAAAATATACGGGAGCCAGCAGCCAGGCTGTGAAAGAGAAAAAACCGGGGAGCACTGTGTTCAGAAAGTCTCCCGCTGTACTGGCTTTTCAGCTCTTCACTCCCCTGGGGATTCTTCTCCTTTCCCTTGTTCCCTCCTTTGTTCTGACAGGAGATACAGGGGCTGTCTTCCCTCTGGTCTTGTGGAGTATCCGTCTGATTTCCGCATTCCGGGTTCTCTGGTTTTCACTGGACTGGTGGAATGATATTTATAAAATTGATCTGCCCTATATCTGGGATATTGAACGAAAACCCTTTGCCCGGGAAGAGCAGCGGACACAGACAGATCTGTCGGGAGTTCTGAATGTCAGGGTTTCTCAAAAGGGGATCATCCGGATTCTGTTCAACTACGGAGATGTTCTGATTGAAACACCCGGTGACAGCGGTACCCTGCAGTTCTTCTCAGTCGCCAGACCCATGAAGGTTCAGTCGGAGATATTCCGTTTCAGGGACAGACTGATGCAGGAAAAAGAGGAAAAGAGAAAGGCGGATTCTCTGAAGCAGTTCGGGGAATTTGCCGAGATACTGAAACAGGTGCAGGACGGCAGTCCTGCTAAGACCATAAGGATATAGATATGCATACAGTTAAAAACAGGGAAAATCATCCCGGCAAGATTACAGAAATACTGATACTCACGGCTCTTTTTCTGGCCCTTCATATTCTTTTTCCCGGTATTGCTTCCGGGCAGGAGGAGGTTTCCTATTTCAGGAAGATCCGCATAACCGAAGGAGAAAGGATTCTGGGAGTCTATCCTCTGGCAGAGGACGAAGCCATGAGTGTGAACTGCTACAGAATTGCATCCCTGCCTGACGGCAGGATCAGCCGGATTGAGTACAAGAGAAGAGGTACCTCTCTCAAGGACCCCCTTATGGGTGTACCTGTTATACAGTTCTCCTACAACGGTAATTTCATAAAAAGGACTTTTCTCGATTCAAGCGGCAGACCTGTTCCCGATGAACAGGGTGTCTATTCTCAGCGTTTGAGGGAAAATTCCTCCGGTGATATTACGGCGGCTTTTTACTATGACCGCTATGGAAACCTGAAGGCCAACAGCAAGGGAATCGCTTCCATTATGTGGGATGTGAATAAAAGCGGAAAGAAGGTGTCCGAGCTGTATTTTGACCCCGACGGAAACAGGGTGGGGGACAACGGCGTGTATGAGCTGAAGTACCTCTATGATGACAGGGGCAATCTCTCACGGGTTCTGCAGCTGGATGAGGCCGGTGTGCCTGTTGATTCTGACGGTCGTCCGGCTGTTGTCCGCCGGGAGTGGGATGACAGAGGGAATTTGGTACGGGAGAGCTGGTTTGACAGTTATGATTTCCCTGTAAACAATGATGATGGTCTGGCTTCGGTGGTCTATCACTGGGATGACCGGGGGAACAAAATTTCACAGGTCAACTTCGGAACAGACGGCGGGCTGACCGCCGACAACAACGCTGTTGTCCGCTATCAGTGGGATTATGATGAGATGGGCAACCGTATCCGGGAAGAACATTACTCTGAAATGGGGCTTCTTGTTCCCGATGCCGCCGGTGTGGCGGTGTATCTCTGGATTCACTATCCCCAGGGAAATGAACTGGAACAGAAGAATCTGGACCGTAACGGACAAATGGTTCCGGATCAGGAAGGATTTGCCTCCTACAGGTGGGTCTTTGATGAACGGGGAAATATCACCGAACAGAAATTCTATGATGTGGATGATTCTCTGAAAGAGGACAAATGGGGTATCTCCATGTACCGCTACAGCTATGATGAATCCAATAATATGGTGGAATCCGGAAGCTACTCTGATTATGACGAGCTGAAAAAAGATCATCTGGGAGTGGCTGTCTACCGCTGGAACTATGATTTGCGGGGAAACAAGCTGGAACAGCTCCACTATGATGAGATGGAGCGGCCTGTGGAGAACCTGCAGAGTATTGCCTCCTACAGCTGGTCATACGATGAAGAAGACAATGTGGTCAGCCAGAGTCAGTACGGCCTGTACGGCCAGTACAAGGCCAACAATGAAGGTGTGGCCATCTACCGCTGGAGCTATGATAAATTCGGCAACCCTCTGACCGAGACCTACTATGGAATCGACGAACAGCCTGTTGAAAACAAAGAGGGCAGTGCCGGGGCTCTTATGAAATATGACGAGAAGGGGAATCCCTTAAGTACCACCCGGTTCAGCAGGAAGAAGCTGCCGGGAGATCTGACGGACTGAGTCTGCCTTTCAGAGACACCGGGAGGCTGAATCCTCGGGTCTGCCGGTGCTGACAGGTTTGCGGGAAGAGGGTTTTCTGCAGTCAGCGGCTCTGTTCGACTCCCTCCCGGGAGCAGCAGTATGCCAGTGAGCAGAGGGAACACTTCGGGTTGCGGGGAGTGCAGATCTGCTGACCGTAGAGAACAAGAAGTTCATTTACGGGAATCCAGTATTTCCGGGGAAGGACCTGTTCCAGAGCTCCCACCGAATCATCGGGTTTTTTAGTCCTTATCCATCCCATTCTGTTGGCAATTCTATGAACGTGGGTATCCACACAGATGGCTGGTATGCCGAACCCCAGACTGAGGACCAGGTTGGCCGTCTTTAAGCCCACGCCGGGAAAGGCCAGCAGCTCTTCCAGTCTGTCAGGCACCTCTGCTCCAAATTTACTGATAATGGTATGGGATATTTTGAGGATATTCTCGGCTTTCACTCTGAAAAAACCGCAGGGATAAATCAGCTCTTCGATTGATTTTTGACTGAGGGTTACCATGGTCCGGGCATTGTCGGCCTGTTCGAACAGACGTCGTGAGGCCGCCAGGGTGACTTCGTCTCTGGTTCTCAGTGATATGAGTGTGGAAATCAGGATTTTATAGGGAGTGCCGCTTTCCTCACCTATGAGAGAGACCGAAGGCAGCTCGTAATCCCCCATAAAATCATTGAGGATCGTAAAAATCTCATCCCAGGGAGGGGTTTTCATGGTTTAGAGGGGCAGCAGAAGTACAGCGGCCATGGCTTCGACCGCCTCGCCTCTGCCGGCGGCATCCTGCTTTTCCTTGGTTTTGGCCTTAAAGGAGATACAATCCAGGGGAATCTTCAGATCCTCCTGCAGGCCGTTTCGGATACTCTCCCTGTGAGGTCCCAGTTTGGGCTGTTCCAGAATAACCGTACAGTCAATATTGCCTATTCTGTAGCCTGCAGCACTGACTTTTTCAAGGGTTTCTCTCAGAAGGAACCGGGAATCCGCATCCTTCCATTTCGGATCGGAAGGAGGGTAGTGGGTTCCGATATCCCCCTGAGCCAGAGCGCCCAGCAGGGCATCGATCAGGGCATGGATCAGTACATCACCGTCTGAATGGGCGGCTTCTCCCTTTTCTGAAGGAATGGTGACTCCCCCCAGAATGAGAGGACGTCCGGCAACCAGGCGGTGTATGTCGTATCCCTGTCCGATTCTCATCTCTTTTTCAGATCTCCCGGGTAGGTGATTTTGATATTGTCCGGGTCTCCCTCTACCGTATGGGAGGGGCCGATGTAGACAGACCAGATCTCAGAATCATCAATATAGTCTCTGTCGTCGGCTTCGGCCTTTTCATGGGCTTCAAAAAGTTCGGCAAAAGAAAACCCCTGGGGCGTCTGGGCACTGACTGTCCGGCTCCGGATCAGATGCTCTTCAATATCCCCCAGAGGGCTGAGAATCTTCATGGCGCTCACTGAGGGGGTCACAGGAGTACTGTTGCCTCTGCTGATGGTTCCTTCCAGAACCCTTCCGATCAGCTCCTCGCTGATATGGGGTCTGGCTCCGTCATGGATCAGGACCAGATCGCTTTGTGTTTCTTTCAATGATTTTAGGGCGTTGAAAACCGAGGCCTGCCGGGTGGCGCCGCCGGGAATATAGGAGATGGGAAAGTTGATTCTGTGAAGAGCCTTTTCCATCTCCTCTTTTTTCCCTTCGGGATAGGTGACACAGATATGGTCGAATTCCTCAGAAAGAACAAAAGGAAGAACAGCCCTTTCCAGAACGGTTCTCCCTTTGATCACTTTAAATTCTTTTTTGCCCTTGCCTTTCATCCGGTTGCTGGAACCGGCGGCCGTTATTATGGCTGCTTTTATCATATGTTATTCAGATTCGAGTTTGCTGAAAATCAGCTGCTCCACATCGTCCTTGGATTTTCCGATTGAGAAGGATATTTCATCAATCAGGAGTTTCAGGGCGCTGTCATAGAGCTTTCTTTCAAGGATAGGAAGTTCCTTGATTTTACTTCTGTGATACAGAGTTGTTACAACTGTGGCTATATCAGTGACCTCTCCCTTCTTCAGGAGATCCACATTCATCTGATAGCGCATTTTCCAGTCAGTGGGGACAGGCTCGTACTCTTTGGTAATGATTTCAAGAGCCTTTTTGGCTTCTGCGGGAGAAACAATGGCTCTGAGACCAAGCTCTTCAGCCTTGTCAACGGGAACCATTACAGTCATATCTGATACTTCAAGGTAGATCACGTAATAAAGGATCTTCTTTCCCTTGAACTCTTTTTCTTCAATCTTCTCTATATGGCCAACACCCTGAGTAGGGTAAACGACTTCCTGTTTGGCTTTAAATAGAGTGTCTGCTTTTTTTTCCATAGCCGCAAGTATACCCTGCGGCGGATTTTTAAGTCAAACCGCTACAGGGAAATAGAGGGGTATTAATCGTTAAAAATCATAAAAATCAGACCGTATAGGTGGAGGCTGCAACACCCCCGCCCTGGCCGGTCCAGTCGGTATGAAAAAACTCTCCGGCGGACTTGTCCAGACGCTCGTAACTGTGGGCTCCGAAGTAGTCTCTCTGAGCCTGCAGAAGGGAGGCGGGCAGCCTTTCCGTTCTGTAACCGTCAAAGAAGGCCAGAGCTGAAGACATGGCCGGAAGGGGAACTCCCCACTGGACTGCCTGTACAACCACACGCCGCCAGGCCGTCTGACCCGATTCAATGATATTCCGGAAGTAGTCCGCCTGCAGCAGATTTTCAAGCTCAGGATTGTCATCAAATGCTTTTTTGATATCTCCCAGGAAGGTACTGCGGATAATACATCCTCCTCTCCACATCAGGGCGATGGCTCCGTAGTTCAGTTTCCAGCCGAAGTCGGCTGCCGCCTGTCTGAGAAGCATAAATCCCTGGGCATAGGAGATGAGTTTAGAGGCCAGAAGAGCCTGTTCCAGATCTTTCAAAAAGGCATCCCTGTCTGTTACGGGAGTTTTGCCGGGTGCCTTGTAGAGCCCCGAGGCCTTTTTCCGTTCATCCTTTATGGAGGAGAGGCAGCGGCTGAATACGGCTTCGGCGATCAGGGTCAGGGGTATCCCTGTATCCAGGGCGGCAATACCCGTCCATTTTCCGGTTCCCTTCTGCCCGGCGCTGTCTTTGATCTTCTCCACCAGGGGAGTTCCGTCCTCATCCTTGAAGGCCAGAATTTCTCCGGTTATTTCGATCAGGTAGCTGTCCAGGGCTCCCTTGTTCCACTCTTTGAAAATGCGGCTCATTTCATCATGATCCAGCCCCATGCCGTCTTTCATCAGCTGGTAGGCCTCGCCGATGAGCTGCATATCACCGTATTCAATACCGTTATGAACCATTTTCACATAGTGTCCGGCTCCCTCTTCGCCCACCCAGTCGCAGCAGGGGTCACCGTCGGCTTTGGCAGATATAGCCTGAAGGATCTCCTTGATATGGGGCCAGGCTTCAGGGTTGCCTCCGGGCATCAGGGAAGGACCTCTTCTGGCACCCTCTTCACCGCCGGATACACCGCTGCCCACAAAAAGGATTCCCTTCTCTTTCAGTTCGTTCATCCGTCTGGTGGAATCGGGGTAATGGGAGTTTCCGCCGTCAATGATAATATCTCCCTCCTCCAGGAAGGGGAGGAGGCTTTCGATGACCCTGTCCACAACGGCTCCGGCCTTGACCATGATCATAACTTTCCGGGGACGTTTGAGGGAGGCTGCCAGCTCTTCCAGGCTGCTCATTCCCAGGATGGTTTCTCTTCCGGCGGCATTTCCGGCCAGAAAGTCTTTTGTCACCTGTTCTGTTCTATTGTATACGGCCACTGTATAGCCGTTGTCATTCATATTGAGGACCAGATTCTGTCCCATTACCGCCAGTCCGACGAGTCCTATATCTGCTTTCATTTCTGCCTCCGTGATCATTCTCTATATGGAATCGCTTACTCTTTTGTTCTGTAATCCATTTAATTCTGACTCATTCAGTCGGTCAAGTCCAGTTCTTTGAGCCATATTTCAGGATCACTGTCACTGGGCATGCGCCAGTCTCCCCTGGGGGAGAGGGCTATGGTTCCCACCTTCGGTCCGTCTGGCAGGCAGGAACGCTTGAACTGCTGTGTGAAAAATCTCCAGATGAAACGGGTAAGCCATTTTTTTATGGTCTCCCTGTCGTATGAGTCTTCAAAGGCTTTTTCTGCCAGACTCAGGGTTTTGGCAGGACCGAAACCGCAGCGGACAATCTGGTACAGAAAGAAGTCGTGAAGCTCATAGGGGCCGATGACGTCTTCTGTTTTCTGGGCTATTTTTCCCTGTTTGTCCGGGGGGAGAAGCTCGGGGCTGATGGGGGTGTCAATTATATCGTAGAGAATGCCCGCGGCCTTTCTGTTCTCCTGCTGATCGGCCACAAACTGTACCAGGTAGCGCACCAGGGTTTTGGGAACTCCCGTGTTGACCGCATACATGGACATATGGTCTCCGTTATAGGTACACCATCCCAGAGCCAGCTCCGAAAGGTCTCCCGTTCCGATGACGATACCCCCCAGCATGTTGGCCTTGTTCATCAGGTACATGGTTCTCTGACGGGCCTGT
>JAQQAM010000248.1 GCA_028532905.1 Spirochaetales bacterium | reverse complement strand
TACCCTGAAAGATATTGCCGATATGGCCGGTGTCAGCATCAGTACGGTTTCCCGTGTTATGAATAATAAGAGCACTATCAGCGAAGCCACCCGGAAAAAAATCCTCAGTGCCGCCCAGGAGCTTAAATTCAAGCAGGGTATAGTTTCACAGGTCAATACAGACAAGAAATTTTCCATAGCTATCGTTGTTCCGGGGAGTGATGAGTACTATCATAACGATCCCCAGTCCTCTGTGGATATCCGTTCCCTTACAGCCGCTTTTGAACAGGCCGGCCATGATGTGGAACTGTTCTTTTACCAGCAGCCCAACTCTGAAGCCGGTGGTGTGGTGGATAAACTCAAAGTCGCCGGAAAGGAGGGTGTCCTTTTATGCGACCCTCTGGCGGACAGCAGTATTCCTGTCAAACTGGAGAAAGCGGGGATTCCTTTTGTTGTCACCAACGGCATCTACAATGATTCGGCTTTCTATCAGATTGATTATGATAATTACCAGGGAATGTATGATCTGATGACCCTGGTTCTGGATAAAGGACACAGGTACATCGGCGTTATTACAGGTCCTCTGGATCATATGGTTACCAATAACAGACTAGATGCTGTACGGAATGTGATGAGTGAACGGCAGGTAAAATTGAATGACAGACATATCAAAGACGGTTCCTTCAGCCTGGAAAATGGTCATAAATCCGCCCTGGAACTGATGGAGGACAATCCTGCCATCACAGTGATGGTCTGTTTCAGTGACTATATTGCCATGGGAGCCATGAAAGCGGTCAGGGAAAAAGGACTCCGTATCCCTGAAGATATCTCTGTAACCGGATTTGATGATATTGAGATGTCCAGTTATGTGGACCCTCCTCTGACAACGGTTCACCGTTTCAATCCTGACGGATCTCTGCTGATAGCCCGTGCTCTGCTTCAGAAAATGGAATACAAGGATATTATGGGAGGAGGGAACTCCTTTCTGAAAACCACATGTATTGAAAGGCCTTCACTGGGCGTTCCCGCTAATTGACTTATTCAATCTTTTTCTAAAATTAAATAAAAAAGAGGCAGCCCCGGTTTACGAGACTGCCCCTCTGATTATCTTTTTAACTCAATATTTATCTGTAATACGCGCTTATGTCGTCAATCAGTTTCTGCAGTCCTGCCTTGTCGGCACCAGCTACATAGGCTTCCCAGTCAGCATCTGAGTGGATATCGTCAGCACCGGTGATGAACTTGGCAACACCGTCCTGAATGTAGCTGGCTACTTCAGGTTTGTACTGTTCAAATACTTCAGAGGCGTATTCCACCAGTCTGGGGTCCTGGATAGCCACTTCGTCATCAGCCTTGCTCAGACCGTCAGCCAGAGTGGGGTGAACCTTGCTCCAGTCGGGAACAATCTGTCCCATCCATTCTGCCCAGGTGTGGTCTCCATGACCGCCGCCCGCTGTGTCCCATCCTTCGCTTCTGGTGGCTTTTGCCAGAGATTCTGCACTCTTGAACTCATTCAGGAATTTCAGAGTGTAGTCTTCCTTGGCATTGGCGGATACAACCCATGATTTATAGTAACCTGTAGAGCCGCCTCTGGCAGAAGAGTAGGGTCCCTTGGGGGCATACATGGCACCGGCAATCTCGCCGTTGGGGTTGGCTTCATAGAAGCTGGAGGCAATGGAGTCGGCATGGGGGCTGTTTCCGATGAGCATGGCAGATTTACCCTGTACGAATTTCTGAATGGCAGTCACCTGATCCATAGAGAAAATCTCGGGGTCCATAACTTCATTTTTATACATGTAGTTCAGAACCTTCAGACCTTCTCTGTAGCGGTCGGATGTTTCCACACATTCCCAGTCTCCGGAGACAGGAGTCAGGCAGGGGGGATTCCACTGTACGGGCATCTGACCGGAGAAGGCAGAACCGAAAGCGGAGACAGGCGCCCAGGCACCATAGGCTGTGAAGCCGACTGAACCGGGATTTCCAGCCATCATGGCTTCGGCAAACTTGATGAAATCATCCATTTCAGGTTTGTAGCTCAAACCTGCTGCATCGGCCCAGTCTTTTCTGTAGAGCCAGTACCAGCCGTAGGCTTTCATTCTTCTGGCAGGAAGGCGGTAGTAACCGTCGTCTTCAGCAAAAAAGTCACCATAGACATTTTCCACTTCTTTGATTTCGGCTTTAATATTGGCAAGGCCCAGTCTGTCGGCACCCGCAGACAGGTTGGCAAAAAGACCGCCTTCATATCCGTCTTTATAGGGTTCTACATCTTCAATGAAGAAGAGATCGGGCAGGTTTCCTGCAGCCATTCTTGTGGCAATCAGGTTCCGTTGTTCGTTGTTGGGGGCAACATTATACTTGAGAACGGTTCCTGTTTTTTCAGCAACCTCATTACCCAGTGCAATTTCCTGAGGGGATACTTCCCACTGAGCCAGAAATTCAATTTCCACGGGTCCTTCAGGCAGTTCCTGTTGTCCGGCGGCGAAGACTGCTGCGGGCAGAAGCAGACTGATCAGTAAGATACTAAAAACCTTTTTCATTCTTTCCTCCTGTTTTTCGGATATCCGGTTAGTTACCGGTTCCGTAATAACCTGAAATATTTCCGGTCCGTAGACCGTCTCTATCGGAACTCCCTGACCAGGAGGAAGTTCCGGACAGATTCAACCTTTGATTGATCCGATAAGGGCGCCCTTCACAAAGTATTTCTGAAGGAAGGGGTACACCAGAATAATCGGAGTGATGCCTATGGTAATGGCTGTCAGACGCAGTACCGTATCCAGGGGCTTGTTTCCGGTCTGAGCCGCATCTACAGCCAGAGCCTCGCTGGCCAGCAGTCTGTACAGATAATCCTGTACCATCTTCTTTTCGTTATCTGTGACAAAGAAGACCGACGGGAGCATCATGTTCCAGTAGTTGACGGCAATAAAGAGTCCCACAGCAGCCAGGATTGCCTTGGACAGAGGCAGAACAATTCTGAAAAAGATGGAATATTCATCCAGACCGTCAATACGGGCTGCTTCCAGAAGTTCCGCCGGAAACTGGCTGAAGTTGCTGCGCAGAATAATCACATAGAAGGGGGCAATCAGGATAATCAGTATGAGTACCGCCCTTGTGTTGATCAGTCCTAGGGTCTTGAAGTTGATATAGTTGGGAATCAGACCGGGATAGATAAAC
>JAQQAM010000247.1 GCA_028532905.1 Spirochaetales bacterium | reverse complement strand
AGAACAGACTGACCATGAGCAGAATGGGACCTCTGTGGATGCGCAATTTTATCACCAACCTCCCTTTGCTGGCCGGAAAGGATATTGCCGGTTTTAAAACGGATAAAAATATTATGCTCTGCGGGGCAGGCGAATCTCTTGAAGGGACCATCCCTTATATCCGCAGCCACAGAGACTCACTCTATCTTCTGGCTGTGGATACGGCGGTGCAGCATTTGTGCCGCAATGATCTGGTCCCCGACGGTGTGGTGAATCTGGAGGCCCAGTTCTACAATCTGAAGGATTTTTATCCGGTCCTCCATTCCCGGATTGATCTGTTTTCCGATATCACAGCCTATCCGGCGTCCCTCCGGCAGGAGTGCCACAATCAGTACTTTTTCGCGTCCTCCTTTCAGGAGACCTCTCTCCACAGAAAGCTGCGGGCTCTTGAGCTCCTGCCCCGGGAGATTCCTCCTCTGGGCTCCGTGGGTGTGGCAGCCCTCTATCTGGCCGGGGAGCTGACCCGGGGTACGGTTTTTATTACAGGGCTGGACTTTTCCTATCTGGAGGGGAAGACCCATGCCAGAGAGACCCCTTTTCACGACTGGTGCCGTCTGCAGGAAACAAGGCTGAAGGGGGATGTGTGGTACAGTTTCTCCAGAAGCCGTCCGTCCACCCCGGCTGACGCCCTTCCTCCGGGTGCGGTGACGAACCGCATACTGGAAAGCTATGCCCGTCAGCTGGAGGATATTGCCCGGACCATGCCCGGCCGTGTGATCAATCTGGCGGAACGGGGTATGAAGATGAGTATTCCCGGCCCGGGCACGGAACTTCCGGCAGAAAGAGCAGTAGAGCCCCCCTCAGCAGCGCGGGTTCAGAAAAAGAATACCACAGCCCTCTGGGCCTTTATCCGGAAGGAGAAGGAGATTCTGGAAGATCTGATCCGCATCTGGGATGATGTGTGCGCTGGCAGAGCCGGGGAAGAGGAGCTGTTGCCCCTCCTGTCTGTCTGCGATTATCTGTACTTCCACTTTCCCGACCGGGAAACCCTGCCCCATACAGAGCCGGTCTTCCTGTTCCGGGTCATGAAAGAGGCCCGCAGCCTGGTCAGACGCTTTTCTATTCCCACCTGAAAAGGAATGCGGCAATTCCCAGAAACAGAACAGTCATGCCTCCCAGAACTGTCAGGTTGGGGAGAATCTCAACCAGTCCGGCGCCGTCTATCATTATGCCCCGGGCTCCTTCGATAAAATGGGTCAGGGGAAAAATCCGTGAGACCTGCTGCATGATCTCAGGGGTTCCCTCCAGGGAGAAAAAGACTCCCGAAAAGATGATCATGGGAAAGGTCAGGAGGTTCATCAGGCCGCTGGCCAGCTCTTCACTTTTAATTCTGGCGGCAAAGATCAGGCCGAAGGAGATCATACACAAAATAGCCAGCATGGTTATGAGGAGGAGCAGGAGATAGGAGCCGTTGACCATAAAGTTCAGAAACAGATTGGTCCCTGCATAGACCGCCACCGATGTGGCCAGAACGATCAGAAAGCGGCTGGCCATTTGAGCGGTGATAAAGGTTAATGGGGTGACGGGAGTGGCCTTCATCCGCTTCAAAACGCCGTTTTTCCGATAGCGGACGATTACAAAGCCCACACCGAACATGCAGCTGAACAGCATATTCATCCCGATAACACCGGGCACCAGCCAGTCCACATAGCGGATGGCCTCGCCCTCCACTTTCTGTTCTGTAAACTGCCCCAGGTCGGCGCCGCTCATGGTCCGCAGCACCTCCGCCGAGGCGGCTTCTGTGTTCAGATAGTAGGAGGAGCTGTTAAAATCAATAAGCATATCTATCTGGTGGCGGCGGAGTTTGTCCAGAAGACCGTCCAGCTCCTGATTGCTGTAGTCTATGGTCTCCACGGCCTCTATGGACAGGAAGGTTCCCTCTGCAGCGTCTCCCATAACCCCTACTTTAAACAGGGCGTCCTTCCCTGAGCCGAAGGCAAAGGAAAATCCCACCACAAGGACCACTGGAAAGATCAGGTTCCA
This sequence comes from Spirochaetales bacterium, assembly GCA_028532905.1. Taxonomy (GTDB): domain Bacteria; phylum Spirochaetota; class Spirochaetia; order DSM-2461; family DSM-2461; genus Oceanispirochaeta. The sequence goes on along the minus strand of JAQQAM010000247.1, from coordinate 4,343 downwards.
GAAGAAGGTGCCCCTGTCCCGTACAAACTCCATGGTTCTGGCCCGCACTATGGCTGTAAACTGTTTCATTATCTATTCTCCAAGCAGGCAGTAAACAGGCTGTACAAGCCCCTGCCATGTATCATTATTTCCGGTTCTCTTAAAATTCCCTAAAAAAAAGAATCTAAGCCCTGAGGGAGGAGCCTGTCAGTTTAAGAAACAGGTCGTCCAGGTTGGGTTTCTTTATGCTCAGACCTTCCAGATTCAGCCGGCTGTTCAAAAGCTCATTCATGGTCAGATCCAGATTATCCGTACTCACTTCCAGATGGGTCTCTGTGTAGACCGCGCCCTTGATGCCCAGATCGGTCCGTCCGGTATGGGGGACCGTGACCAGAGCGCCGTCAAAATGATTTTCCAGAAGCTGTGAGGGGGTGTCGATCTCCAGAAGCTTTCCATGATCCATAATGGCAATCTGATCGCAGAGTATTTCCGCCTCCTCCATATAATGGGTGGTCAGAAGTACGGAGGTCTTCTCTTTTTTGATTTTCTCGATGAGCTTCCAGAAATTCCGCCGGGCCTGAGGGTCCAGTCCTGTTGTGGGTTCATCCAGAAACACCATCTCCGGCCGGGGTATGATGGCCAGTCCCAGGAGCATCCGCTGCCTCTGACCTCCCGAAAGTTTCCGGTTGTCCCGGTCCAGAATGTCCTGTAATGAGCAGATATCGATAACCTCATCCATATCCCGGGGGTCGGGATACAGAGCCCGGAACAACTCCAGGGTCTCCTTGACGGTGATAAACTCAGGGAGGGCCGTGCTCTGAAACTGAATCCCCACCTTCTTCTTGAAATCCCGGTCTATGGGTTTCTCTTTGAAATAGACGGTACCGCTGTCGGCTTCCTGAATCCCTTCCATGATTTCAATGGTTGTGGTTTTCCCGGCGCCGTTGGGGCCCAACAGGCCGAAACAGCTCCCCTCTTCTATGGAAAAGCTCAGGTCATTCACAGCCTGAACGGCTCCGTAACTCTTTTTGAGATGTTCAATGCGCATTATGGATTTCATACCTTCAATGTAATGATAAACCCATGCAAATCAAAGGAAAAATGATCAGAAAGACTGTTTTTTAACAGAGCCTTGCATAATTCCTATCATTTTACTAGTGTATTAGGGAAATCGGCGGGATTTTTAAAACCGCAAGGAGGGATTTAATGAAACAGACAAGATTCAAAACCACAGCCGTACACAGAGGTGTTTCCAAAGACAAGGCATACAATTCGGTGATTACCCCCCTGTATCCCTCCAGCACTTTCCGTTTCAAAAAAATTGGAGAGACTGCCGGATATGACTATACCCGTTCGGGGAATCCCACACGCTCCGCCCTCTGTGAAAACCTGGCGGCACTGGAAAACGGCCAGGCCGGGTATGCCACAGCCACAGGTATGGCGGCGGTGACAGCGGTTCTCCACCTGCTGAAGCAGGGAGACCATGTGATTGCAGGAAACGATATATACGGGGGAACCTACCGGCTTCTGGATACGGTGTTCCGGAATCTGGGCATCGAGACAGACTTTGTAGATATGAGACATCCTGAAAATGTGACCGCCGCCCTGAAACAGGAGACCCGGCTGATCTGGATAGAGACGCCCAGCAATCCTCTGATGAATATTGTGGATATCCGGGAGGTCTGCCGGTCTGTGAAACAGACATCTGACGCTTTGATTTGTGTGGACAACACCTTTCCCTCCCCCTATCTGCAGCAGCCTCTGGAACTGGGAGCCCATCTGGTGGTCCACTCCACCACCAAGTATATTAACGGCCACAGTGATGTTGTGGGGGGTGCTGTGATCACCGGAACACAGGAGCTGGGAGACAGAATCGCTTTTACCATAAACGCACTGGGAATTGCCCAGGCGCCCTTTGATTCCTGGCTGGTATTAAGAGGCGTAAAAACCCTGGCCCTCCGGATGGAACAGCACCAGAAGAATGCCCGGGCCCTGGCGGAGTTTCTGTCCCGGCATCCGGCGGTGCAGAAGGTGTATTACCCTGGTCTTGAATCCCATCCCGGCCATGAAACGGCCGGATCACAGATGAAGGGATTCGGCGGTATGCTGAGTTTTGATCTTGATCCCCGGCGCTGTGATATGGACCGGCTCTTTGAGGCACTGACACTCTATGCCCTGGCCGAGTCTCTGGGGGGTGTGGAATCTCTGATCGAGGCTCCCTGGCATATGTCCCACCTCTCCATGTCTGAAGAGGCCCGAGAGGCGGCAGGAATCTCTCCCTTTAACATCAGAGTCTCCCTGGGGATTGAAGACACGGATGATCTGATTGCCGATATGGAGCAGGCCCTTAAGGCAGCTTCCTTACTGTAATTTTCCCGGCGTCTGAACTGGTTTGCCGGTTCAATACAGTATACAATGGCGTCATGGATAAAATAAAAGTACAACTGGATCAGCTTAAATGTGATGTACAGGCTTCTCTGATGAAAAGAGGCCTCAATGAAGAGGATGCCTCCCGGGTGACGGATGTGTATTACCGCGCCACCCTGCGGGGGGTGGGACACCATGAGATTGACAGCCTTCCCGGCCGTTTTGACCATCTGGAAAAGGGAGAAACCAATCCGGCGGCATCCATAACTAAGATCGGCGGCATGGGGGCCCTGGAACTCTATGACGGGGACAACGGCATGGGAGAACTCTGTTCCCTTTTTGCCACCGAACGGAGCATGGAACTGGCTGCATCACAGGGAATCGGTTTTGTTTCCGTCCGCAACAGCAACCATTTTCTGGCGGCAGCCCCCTATACGGAATATGCTGAGGAAAAGGGCTTTTTCACCACCATACTCTCCAAATCGCCCTCAGGCCTGACCATACCCGGTGCGGGAAAGGATCTGATGGGAAACAACCCTTTCGGTTACAGCGCAGCGGCGGCAGACGGGTCACTGTTGTTTGATGTCTGCTTTTCCTACTCCTCCTTCGGCAAAATGGGTCTTCTGGCCCGGCAAGGGAAAAGTATTCCCTCCTACTGGGGTGAGGATAGTGAGGGACAGCCCACCGAAAATCCGGCGGATGTTCTGGAGAGCAAGCTTTATCTGGCCATGGGGGAACACAAGGGCTTCGGCCTGGCAATGTGGGTGGAGCTGATGACCTCAGTTCTGGGGGGTGGAACCATCCTGCGGGATGAAGAGAGCAAACTGCCTGGAATGTATACCCAGACCGCCATTTCCATCAATACAGAAGCCCTGCCCGGCCCCGGGTCCATGGCAGAGCGGACGACCAGGATGAAAGAACTATTCCGGGAGATGTACCCGGAGATCTATTTTCCCGGCCAGGGAAGCCTCCGGAATAAAGAAGCCATCCTGCAGCAGGGTTTTGTAGAGGTTGACCCCGAACTCTGGCAGACCATAACCGCCTGACAGGGAGCTTTAGAAATCGTAGGCATCGGTCAGACAGGTCAGGGCTTCGGCCCGCATCTGCTGCCCCCCGGTGCTTGCGGCAAACAGTAAGACCTGACCCGATTCAGGAAGTTTCACACTCACTGCCGTCTCCGGTATCATCAGGTTTTTTGAAAACAGGCAGGCATAACGGTAAGGCTGTATCCTGCCGTCCTTTAAGGTTCTGCGGGCAAACCACTCCACACGGTCCCGTTTAACAAAACCCTGCTCAATGCCGGTACAGCTGTTGAGCCACAGATAATCCCGTTTCATTTTATCGGCATGCCGGGGTGTCTTTTTCCAGATCCGGGTGTCCCAGCTCCCGATCCGGCCGGTCAGAGCTTGAAAAGAGACCTCTTCTCTTCCGCATTCCCGGCCTTCCCGGTCCAGCCAGACCACGGGCAGGGTACAATCCTTTTCGGCGGCACACAGGAGTGAGAGCCTCGTACCAGGGCCTTCGGGAAGGCTCAGAATCTGGCCGTCGCAGCGCAGACAGTCCCCTTCTCCCTCCCGCCTCAGTTGATAGAGAACCCCGGAGCCTTGAATCTGTTCCGGACGGAGGTCTTCGGGAATCACTCCAGTCCCCCCTGCCGGGGTAAAGATGGTTTCGTTCAAAGGGAGTTCCAGATGGTTCTCAAGGGACTCAGGTTCTGCCGCAGCAGAAGATGAAACCATCCCCTGTCTATAGCGGATTCTGAGAGAGAGCAGTCCGTTGGCGGGTATGCGGATCTTCACACTCTCTCCGCCGGAAGAGATGCTGCCTGTCAGGTCTTCCAGAATCTCTTCCAGGCCGTTGATCCGGTCACAGCCGGCCAGGGGATCAGAAAAACTGAGAACTCCCTCAGCCTCTTCTCCCTGCCGTTCATAGAGCCGGATCACAAGATCATCCGAGTCTTCGGCTTTTTTAACCCCCAGAACCCCGATAGCCTCCGT
>JAQQAM010000246.1 GCA_028532905.1 Spirochaetales bacterium | reverse complement strand
ATGGTGATTTCTTTGTTGAATTATTTCTCATTATATTTACGTATTTAGTAAAATCGTCCATCATTTTCCTTTTTCTGCTGTACTATATAATCTTGTTTCTATATAACATAATTTCTTAGCTGTTCTCTGAATTCCTATTTTCCTCAAAGAACAATTCAGCAAAACCAGGTCTATAGCCATATAAAGCTGCAATTCTGCAGCAAATTGCCGGTTAGAACTCTGTTATGTAGTTCTATGAATTTCTTTGTGAAATCAGACACAGAAATCCTGAACTCCTGCTTCGAGCAAGAACTCATTAAAATGTACCCTGAAACGGGAAACTTAACTATCATTTTTCTTATAACTTTAGTTAGTGTTTTAAAACAGAAGTAAAAAAGTGATTGAAGAGGAGCCGGAGGCTGACCCGCAGGGGCCGGAGTGGGAACGGAGCCTCGCAAAGCGCGGTCCTGCAGAGAAGCTGCAGGATTTTCCCTAAGAAAGGGAATGAAAAAAGCCCTCCCGGAGGAGAGCTTTTACTTAATCTATTATATTGAGAATCAGAACTTAAAGGGCACCCATCAGGAATACCATGGCAAACAGGGCAACTGTTTCAATTACACCGAGAACCATCAGGTAGTTTACAAAACCTTTTCCTGTTTCACCCATTGCATCAGCAGCACCGGCACCGGCTTTTCCCTGTGCGAATGCAGAAGCACCCATGGCCAGACCGCCGAAGATTCCCATACCAAGCAGTTTGTAGCCGCCGGCTCCGGAAGCGAGCATCTGGTTCATCAGGATGAAACCGTAGATGGTCTGAGTCAGAGGAGCACCTACGAAGGCAACCAGGAGGAAGGGTGCGGGCTTGTTAGAAGCAAAACACTTTTTCCATGCACCAATAGCAGCCTGTCCGGCAAATCCGGCTCCAAAAGCAGATCCAAAACCAGCCAGTCCCAACGCAGCAGCAAAACCAATCATTCCAATATCCATACCTATCTCCTTATCCTAAAACAATTCTTATTTATTTCTTTCTTGCTATAATCTACCGCCGTAATAACATTACAGCGGTCAAATTCAGATTTTCAGATCTATCATCCCGGTATCAGGATTTAAGACCCTTAAAAGGTTCATATTTGAATCCCGACCATTCCATATCCAGATGTCCGGAATATTCCAGCATATTGAGTCTGACACCATGTACGATCAGTGACAGAGCTCCCATAACAATATTGAGTGTGTGTCCCAACAGCAGGATCAGAGCTCCGGCAATCATGGCCGGTCCGGGTTCTGCCATCATGGGCGCAGCCATGGCGTTAAAGCTTGTAGCAATGGCCAGGGAAGCCAGACCGACGGCAAACAGCCTGATATAGGAAATAATATCCGACAGGAGGCTGATGGAATCCAGGAACAGCTGAAACAGTCCGATGGGATTCAGTCCCTTCAGCACGCCTTTGAAGAAGTTCACTCCCTTTTCCTGCTGACTGAACAGTATAATGGCAACCAGACCGCCGCCGATCATCTTCATGGCATAGGGCGGAATGGGAGTAATACCCAGTACCAGGAACAGAACAATGTGATAGATTCCCATCAGCATTGTGAGCCATCCCAGCTGCTCAAAGGCAACCAGTGAGGGCATTTTGAAAATGAAGTTCTTCAGTCTGGCAATACACAGCTGAATAGTGGCGATAACAAAACACATATACTTGATGGTTGCACCGCTGTCTATATTACCGTCAAACAGCTCCGGGAAGGCGGCTATCTGGGGAATCACAAGACCTTTGAGAAACTCGATATTACCCAGTGCCAGCGAGCCGAACCAGTTCCCTGAGAGGCCGCCCCACACAATGGTTCCTGTACTGAGCAGGAACATCAGGTTAAAGGCAGGTCCTCCCTTCTTTGCCTTGAACCGGGCAAAGAGAGTGATCAGCAGAAACAGGGCTCCGTAGCCGGCGTCGCCGATGATCATGGCAAAGAACAGGGTAAAGGAGATCAGAAAATCGAGACTGATATCCATTTCTCTGTATCCGGGGAGTACATCCAGTACATCGAAGAGGGGTTTGATTGTTGTGACCACCTTATTGTTTTCAACAAGGGAGGGAACATGATCCTCTTCGGTGGGTTCGCTTAAGATGACTGCCCAGCCGTTTTCTGATGCCAGAGCCTTTACAGACTCCCCTTCTCTTTCGGGCATAAAACCACTGAAATAGACAAGGGAATCTTCATTGCCCAGACCGGAACGGAGGCTTTCATACTGAATATCCTGATCAAGGACTTCCATTCTTTTTTCCAGCAGTTCCCTGCGGGCTGCCAGAGTTTCGAGTTTTGCCTCAATCTCTTCTATCTTTGATTTTTCCGCCTGATCCTGCTGCTTCAGTTCGGAGATACCGAACTCGGGCAGCTGCACGGTTTCTGTTTCCGGAAGAGTTTCCTCTCCGGCAGCAGCAACAATACCGTATACAGAGGTTTTGGTGGAGGAGACCGTAAAGGTTCTGCCGGAACCTGAAAGGTCTGCCCAGTCTGCCTTGTTCATCTCATAGAATCCAAGATCCACACCGCGGCTTCTGAGAATGGACACTTCTGAAGGATCGAAATCTCCCCAGGGCTCCCACTTCACCAGATCGGCGGCAATAGACGCCCGTCTGTCTTCGGCTTCTTTCTTTGCTTCCAGCAGGTCAAGGATTTCATCAGCCAGAGCTTCAGCAGCTTCGGCCGAATACTCTTCTTCCGTAACTTTAACTTTAGCATCCAGAATCTGATGGGCTTTATCCAGTCTGTCATAGGAGGCGGTCAGGGAGGCCAGTGAATCACTGCTCCCGGCAAAGCTCTGTTCCAGATGAACCACACCGGCTTTCCGGATAGCTTCCAGAGCACTGTCTTTTTCAGAATCAAGAAAGATAAAAGAGGCCTTTTTCATTTTAACTATCATATTTAGCCTGCCTTCACCATTTTTTTCTTGGACATTTTACCCCGGACAACAGCAGCAGTCTGCTGATCTCCCAGATAAACACCGATCTTCTTGATATTCTCCTTGGCTTCGGGAATCTTGACCTTTTCAAAGAGGTTAACCCTCTGTGTAGTGGTGCGCAGTTCCTTTGCCAGACGCTTGATCTGCTCTTCCAGAACCTTGTATTCAAGATCCAGTAGAATGATCTGTTTTACTTTCTCAACTGCCTTGTCGACCCAGAGAGGCATTTCAAAGAGATTGTAGGAAACAGGATGGAACTCGGCCCCTTCAAAAACGGGGATCTCCACCCCGGCGATATTTCCGGAGGAGGTTTTTACCGATTTGACCCTGATAAGAGTTCCGTCCAGACCGACGTCTTCACCGAAGACACCGATCCACTTGCGGAAATCATCATTCAGATCTTCCTGTTTCTGACGAACCTCAGCTTCCCTGATCTCCACATTGCGGATTTCGATCTGCAGCTGCTGTTTTTTAAGAATGAGAGTCGGCAGATAGCGGGTGTACATTTTCAGTTCATCCTTCTGCTTTTTCTGCTCATTCTTTGTCAGTTTAATTTTAGCCATTTATCATCTCTCAAGGGGCCAGAACTTGTCGATCAGAGATGATTTCAGTCCGGTTTCTTCTGAACTGAAACACTCTGCCAGTATGGACCAGCCGTTATCAAGGGCTTTTTCCAGAGGTGTATTTACAGAGAGATCCATCATTTCCGCTTCAAACCGGGCTCCGTATTTCAGGAGTTTCTTATCCCAGTCGGACATATTGAATCCCATGGACTGTTTCTCAAGGGAGTCCTTGTAGGAGGCATAGAGTTTGATCATACCGTCCATCAGGGCTCTGTGGTCATCTCTGGTCTTGTCATTTACCTGCTGTTTCAGACGGGAGAGGGAACCGAAGGGCTCGATTCTTCCGTTCTTCAGGTAATACTGACCCTCAGTGATGTATCCGGTGTTGTCGGGAACCGGGTGGGTTACGTCGTCACCGGGCATGGTGGTTACCCCCAAAATGGTGATAGAACCGGAACCGGCAATATCAACGGCCTTCTCATAACGGGAGGCCAGCTGGGAGTAGAGGTCACCGGGGTAACCTCTGTTGGAGGGTACCTGTTCCTGGGTAATGGCGATTTCTTTCATGGCGTCGGCGAAGTTGGTCATGTCTGTGAGCAGAACAAGAACCTTCTTGCCCTGGAGGGCAAACTTCTCGGCTACCGCCAGAGAGACATCGGGAACCATCAGACACTCTACAACGGGGTCTGAAGCGGTATGAATAAACATGGTGGTTCTGGACAGGGCGCCCCCTTCTTCCAGAGTGTCTCTGAAGAACAGGTAGTCGTCGTATTTGAGTCCCATTCCTCCCAGGATGATCATATCAACTTCCGCCTGCATGGCAATTCGGGCCAAAAGCTCATTGTAGGGTTCTCCGGAAGCGGAGAAGATGGGAAGCTTCTGTGATTCCACAAGGGTGTTGAACAGGTCAATCATGGGAATACCCGTACGAATCATGTTCTTGGGGATGATTCTGTTGGCCGGGTTGAAGGAGGGTCCCCCGATGGGAATGAGATTCTCATTCAAAGTGGGTCCGTTGTCTCTGGGAGCACCGGAACCGTTGAAGATCCGGCCCATGAGGTTATCGGAAAATGAGATCTGCATGGGGTGTCCCAGGAAGCGGACCTCATCTCCTGTTGAAATACCCCGGCCTCCGGCAAATACCTGGAGGGAGACATTATCATCATCCAGTTTAATTACTTCCGCCAGAGAATCCCCGAAGGAAGTGGAGATCTCAGCAAGGTCTCCGTACTTAGCTCCGTCGGCTTTAACGGTAATTACGTTTCCGACGATTGAATCAATTTTGCTGTAAACTTTTCTCATCTTATCCCTCAGTTCTTTGCCATCAATGCGGCGGCATTTTCATCTACACGGATTTTTTTATCTGCAACGAAAGATTTAATTTCACCTTCCAGCTTAACAAATCCCTCACTCTGCCATTCTGATCCGTTGTAGTCCAGAATAAGCTGTCTGAGCTGGTTGAACCATCCACGGGCTTCATCCTTGCTGCTCAGATCCAGTACGGCTGTTAGTACTTCCATCATCAGATTAAATACATATTTCTGTCTTTCCGGTGATACAGCGGCATCAACGGGGTCAAAGGAGTTCTGCTGGAAATAGGCGGCATCCAGAAGTTCACCCTTCTGAAACTGGATAAAGTCGGCCAGAGAGGTACCTTCCTCACCGACAACCTTCATCATGGACTCGATCTCATTAGCCCGGAACAGGATGTTGTAGGCATATTCGGTCTGATCGGGATTGATAATACCGCTGTATTTACTCCAGGAATCGATGGGGTGAATGGCAGGGTACTTACGGGCATCCGAGCGCTCTCTGGAAAGTCCGTGGAAGGCTCCGACAACTTTCAGGGTCGCCTGGGTTACGGGCTCTTCAAAGTTACCACCTGCAGGGGAAACGGTTCCCCCGATGGTAACAGATCCTTTTCTTCCGTCTTTCAGTTTCACAAGACCGGCTCTTTCGTAGAAACCGGCGATTGTGGACTCAAGGTAGGCGGGGAAGGCTTCTTCACCGGGAATCTCTTCCAGACGTCCGGACATTTCTCTCATGGCCTGTGCCCAACGGGAAGTGGAGTCTGCCAGAAGCAGAACGTCCAGTCCCATCTGTCTGTAGTACTCGGCCAGTGTTACGGCGGTGTATACAGAGGCTTCACGGGATGCTACGGGCATGGAGGATGTGTTACAGATAATGATGGTTCGTTCCATCAGGGAACGTCCTGTTTTGGGGTCCAGGAGTTCGGGGAACTCTTTCAGAGTTTCTACAACCTCACCGGCACGCTCTCCACAGGCGGCTACAATTACGATATCCACGTCTGCAAACTTGGAAGTGATCTGCTGCAGTACGGTCTTACCGGCACCGAAGGGACCGGGGATACAGTATGTTCCGCCCTTGGCAACAGGGAGGAAGGTATCGATCAGACGTACCTGAGTGACCATGGGATCAACGGGTTTGAGTCTTTCCGCATAACAGGTAACCGCTTTTTTAACAGGCCATTCAAAGCTCATCTTAAGGGGAAATACATTTCCCTTGGCATCTTCCACTTCAGCCACTGTATCGGAGATTTTATAGGAGCCCTTGGGCTGTATGCTTTTTACTGTGTAGGAGCCGAGAAGAGAGAAAGGAACCAGAATCTGGTGGGTGAAGGGACCTTCGGGAACAGATCCGATGACATCAGCCTGGGCAACGCTGTCGCCTACACTGACTGTGGGGGTAAACTCCCACTCTTTCTCTTTGCTCAGGGGATCGAGGTAAAAACCTCTTTCCAGGAAGTGACCGGCCTCTTTGGCCAGTTCGGGAAGGGGGTTCTGGAGACCGTCGTATACCTGTCCCAGAAGACCGGGACCCAGTTCCACGGCCAGCAGCTCTGTTGAAAACTCAACAGGATCGCCGATGCCGATACCCTTAGTAATTTCAAAAACCTGCATCTGCACTCTGTCTCCGTTGACACGGATGATTTCAGACTTCAGTCTTTTTCCTTCGGTCAGTACATAACCTACTTCGTTCAACTGAACGGTTCCGGTAACCTCTACGGTTACCATATTTCCATTTACACCAACTACTTTACCACTGCTTTTCATGCTTGTTCTCCAACTGCAACATCATCTATTCCGGAGAGGATATTTTTATAAATTTCCTGATAACGGGCATAACCGGTCTCTTCGACAAAGCAGCGTTTTCTCTCCAGAATCTGCAGCTGCAGCGAATAGAGCACCAGAAATTCGAGGTCAAAGAAATGACCGACTTTCAGGCTTTCAATAAATTCCCAGCGCCCCTTGTTCAGGGTGTCTTCGGCGGCCAGAGGAGATTCCTGCTTGAATGCGGCGGCAGCAAGGGCAGCCGTATCGGAAAAGGTCTCTCCGGGAACGGTAAAATCATCCGCTTCCAACCCCAGATTACCGGCTCTCAGGGCAACCAGTTCGTTTCGCAGACTGATCTCCCATTTCCGGTATTTTTCGGCGATGCCGGGGAATTCCGTTTCTGTTTCAGGATTAATCAGGGAAGAACGGAGAATATCCCACTCCGCAGGTTTCAGCCATTTCCGGCAGTCTTCCAGATAATCACTGTGCTTCAGATCCACAGGCTCCTCATACTGAAGCAGGGGAAGTGAAGCTACTGTATAATAAAACTGACCCAAAACGGACTCCTTTATTTATCCAGTATGCTCATGAGTCCGGGATTCAGATACTTGGACAGCAGTTCCATGAGTTCCTTGTCGGAAAAGTCATAAAAGGCGCGGCCGTCTTTAACAGAGATTCTGAAACCGGCATCCAGGTCGGCAAAAGGCTTAATTTCCAGACCTTTGTCTATTTTGCCTTTCAGTTCAGCTTTAAGAGAGGCTTCCATGGACTTCAAAGTCTCGGGAGCCACAAGAACGGTCAGATCCTTAGCTTCTTCATCTTTCCAGGACGTCAGAACAGAAACGATACAGTCCTTGAGACTGTCCCCTTTCAGGACCTCTGCAGTACCGGCCTGTACAATAGACTCGAACAGCTCTTCAACATCCTTTTTAACGCTGAGCAGCAGATCACGGCCTGCCTGTTTCAGAGCTTCCTTTCCGGCCTGCTCCATACGGGACGCTTCGTTACTGGCCTGAGATTTTATCTCGGCTGCTTCCTTTTCGGCTGCTTCAATAAGAGAAGCCGCTTTCTTCTCAGCTTCGCTGATGATGCGGGAAGAATTCTCTTCTGCATTTTTTACGCCGTCATTCTTGATCTTCTCAATAAGTTCCTTTACCTGAACATCCATGCGATTCCAACCTCTTTAATAGATATATTTTACCACTTTCTGCAGTTTGCGCTCAGCCAGAAGAAAAACAGCTTGAGGAAACTGATTCTCTTTGACAAAGTTCTTCAGAAAGACACTTAGACCCTCAACAAATGAATCCTTGTCTGAAAAATCATCTTTAGGAAACTTGTCCAGTTCGGGAACAAGCTTTTCAAGACAATGGATTTCTCTTTCCAGGAGAGCTGCGTTCTCCTGCTGTACATAGTGTGTGATTTCCCGGCTTTCGTAACGGTCTCTGTAAATATCAACCAGTAGTGCAATATCAGTACTGGTCTCTTCCAGTTCAACCCGAAGGATTTTCAGAAAAAGATCTCTCTTGTCAGACACAGGACTATCCCCCTTTTCTAAGAAAAACACCTTATTGGTTTATGATGAAAATATGCTACAGGGAGCCTAAACTCAAATCTCCCCATATTTTAATCATATTCCCCTCGATTCCAATTTCCAGTAATCTTTCAGGAAATTCACGTTTTAGTTCATTTTTAAACTTAATCAGGACTATATCTCTGATCTCAGTTTTAATATGCTCCTCAACATCCTCCAGGGTGGACATCTCAATTTCAACAAGATAGCCCCGCCCTGTTTCGCTGGTAAACCCCGGTGTAAAGAGAGTCTGTATGTTAAACAGACCGTCCATTTCCGGATTGGAAGTCATTCCTCTGGCAGGCCTGTTGGGCCTCAAGGGATACATGCCTCCATAGTGTTCTTCCAGCCAATGATCTATGCGGTCACAGATCCCTTTGAGTTTTTTATCCCACTCAACCGTTTTGGGATGATACATCTACCATTCCAGTATCCATACAAAACCGCTCTGTCTGTAAACTTCCGGCAGGGAGATTTCGTAGGTAACAGTTCTGCCGTTAACAGAACCGTAACTGCTGTTTCGTATATTTCTGGGAAATGTAAACTCAAATTGGAGACTGTCATCTGAAAAGACAGAATCCAGAATAGATTGTGTTTCGCTGCTGACAGGCGTATCCGCCTCATAGATTTTCAGTGTAAGAGTAGAGATATTACCCTGTGTGGTGACTTCAACGGGAAAACCGAAAAAATCACTCAGATCACTCAGGTTCTCATAGTCCAGCTCTGTGCTGATATAAACAGAATCGGAATCCTCGGACTCTGAGTAGGACCGCAGAGTAATGCCCGGATTGACTGCTGCAATTTCGTCGAAATCGTTTCTGCTTAAGGGAAGGGGAATGAGATTGCCCCCGCTGATTGAATCTTTCTGAATACCCACAGCCTTCTTGTTCAGCTGGTAGTCCAGACTAAGGGATCCGCTGCCTGAACTCTCATGATTAAGGCCGCTTGTTATTGTAAGACAGGAAGAGAGAAATAAGCTCAAAAGCAATAGTATTGTAAGCTGCAGCGATTTTGTCTTCATATTCAATTCCTTTAATATATATCATAAAGAACAGCTTCTATTCAACTGTCAATAAAAATGATCAGATCCTCAACGAGGGTGCTGTTTTTTAGTATTTCTGCTCATTATCCATAAGCTCGCTCATCATTCTGGAATAGCTTTCATAACGGTCTGTATTGATGCGGCCTGCCTCCACGGCCTCTTTGACGGCACAGCCCGGTTCCTGAAGATGTCGGCATCCGTTGAAGGAACATTCTGTTTCCAGATTCTGAAAATCCGGGAACCAGTGGGACAGATCGGGACTTTCGATACCCCATAAAAGAAGATCCCGGATGCCGGGAGTATCGATAATGTACCCTGATTCATCTTCATAGGGAATCATAACCGCAAAATTGGTTGTGTGCCTGCCTCTGGACATTTTTTCCGAGACTTCCGCGGTTCTCTGACCCGCTCCGGGAATAAGCTGATTCAGAATGGTGGATTTCCCTACTCCCGACTGTCCGGCAAAGCCGACGGTTTTTCCCTGAAGCTCTTTTTTCAGGGTATCAATCCCCTCTCCGGTTTCACAGGATGTTTTAAAAACAGGGATGCCCATGGCCTTGAAATATTCCAGACGCTGAGCCACCCATTCGGGTATATCCTGATCACACTTGTTCAGTATAATGGAGACATCCAGATGCCCCTGTTCCGCCAGTATCAGAGCCCTGTCAATAAAACGGGGCCGGAAGGGGGGAGATTCGGGAGAAACAATACAATACAGGGTTTCCATATTGACAGCCAGAGTCTGCAGAGCCCTTCCCTTCTTGTTCCACCTGGCAAAGTAATTCTTCCTGTCGTAACGGCTTAACAGAAGAGCCCGTTCTGATTCGCCGGGTATATCTTCAAACTCCACAAAATCACCGGCGGAAAGGGGATTATAAAAACGGGTTTCAAAATCCATTTTTTTTCCCTTGATCCGGCACTCTCTGGTGACTCCGTCATCCAGTCCTTTTACCGTATATATATTGTTGATTCCCCAGAGAACCAGCCCTTTCATCCAATCTCCTTAATCGCTCTGAAATCCAGATCGTAACGGTCTGCTGCCGCCTGATAGGCCTTCTTATTATACCCTGTTCCCGTAATATGAAAAACGCCCCTTTGGCCCTTTTCAGTAACGGGAGTACCGGAGTTCCCGGTGATCCGGGTGTTTTTCTTCTCATTCTCCTCAAGAAGGGACAGAATACGCTGCCCCACCCCTTCGGTGGAGTCTACAATGCCGACGGAGCCGGGAAGCCGCTGCTCCAGCCAGGGTCTGAGCAGAATAAAATGGGTACAGCCCAGAACCAGCCGGTTCCATTTCTGCCTTGCAATATGCTCTATATAAGGATCCAGTATGGCATTGATTTCTTCATCAGTCGCGGAAAACAGCCTGTTTTCCACAAAATCCACCAGATCGGGGGCTCCCTGTGTTTCAACCTTCTGATCAGGAGCAAACTGACGGATCAAATCTTTGAGATAGTCTCCCTGCACTGTCCGCTGGGTGGCCAGAACACCGATGACTCCCTCTCCGCTGGCTTCGGCAGCAGGTTTTACCGCGGGCACCACCCCCACAAAGGGTATATTGAACCGCTGCCGCAGGATATGCAGGGCAGAAACGGATGCCGTATTGCAGGCTATAACCATAAGGGCGGGATTGTACAGATCGATGATTGTTCCGGACAGGAGACTGAGTCTTTCCTGTAGAAATTCTTCTGAGCGGATACCATAGGGAAAGGCCTGGTTGTCTGCCAGATAGATGAGTCTGTATTCGGGTTTTTTCTTTTGAATCCAGTGCAGATAAGGAAGACCGCCCAGACCGGAATCCATAAAGAAAAGGACAGACATCAGGAGAAAAGATCCTCCAGTTTATTCCTGGCCTCTTCAGCTTTTTTCTGAGCAGTAGAGGAGCCGCCCTTACCGGAAGGCTCAAAGTAATCACAGAAATTCGCCCGGTCCTTGTCAGTGACCCGTTCAGCCTGAGACTCCCGGCACTGATTATGGGAATTCCTGTCATAATGAATACAGTTAAGACATACTTTCAGATCTTTGCCGCAGGATGAGCAGACACTGTTCCGGTAAATCTTCCCGGAGCTCTGTGCTCCGCAGAAATAACATTTATTCATAAACGGATCTTACCCCCTTGTCAAAAAAAAGGCAATAAACTACATATTTTATATGTTCAACCTGGAAAAATGCGCCTGGCCCGGCTGTGAGCAGCCCCTAACGGGAGATTCCCGGCTCTGCCCGGAACATGCAGGACAAGACCTGAAAGCTGAAATTGTCTCTCTTCTGGAAAGCCGGGATGTGATTAGAGATCTCAAAGCACCGGGGCTTCATTTTGAAAATCTGGATTTGAAGAACAAGCATTTTATAAACTGTTATTTTCATCACAGCCGCTGGGATAACTGCCATTTTGACGGTTCCCGATTTCAGATGGTGTTTTTTGATGATTCCATATTCACAGGCACCACCATGGAACAGGTCAACATGATACATTGTGTGTTCACCGAGTCGGTGATCGATGATTCCAGCTGGAAGGGGTCTGATCTGGTTTCGGTCAACTGGAACGGGATAAAATGCACCCGCAGTGTGTTCAGTGAGTCCGACCTCTACTACTCCCGGTTTATCGGAGCCTCCCTGAAGGATGTCAAATTGATTGACTGCAACCTGAAGCGGGTGGATTTCTGCCTGGCCCGGCTGAAACATGTGAGCATGAAATATTCCAACGTGGAAGAGGCTTATTTTCAGACGGAGAACAGAGAATGAAACTCTACAATCATTTTGCAGCTGTGGGCTTCAGCAATACCTACCTTCTGGCAGCCGAAGACGAGGGCGATGCAGTTCTCATTGATCCGGGGGTTATGGATGTACAGCTGCTGCAGCTTATTGAGGATCACAATTACTATATCAAAGACATTCTGATCACCCACAGCCACACCAATCATTATGCCGGAATCAAAACCCTGCGGAAAATCTATGATGCCCGCCTCCATGCTGCGGTGCCCGAACTGGAGGGAGAGGCCTGCAATGTCCTTGAGAATGGCAGATACCGGTTCTCCGGACTGGAAATAGACGTGTTCTCCATTCTGGGGCACAGCGATGACTCTCTGGTCTATAACGCGGAGGGCTTTTTCTTTACCGGAGATATTCTGTCCGCCGGGCGAACCGGTACGACTCCTGATGAGATCAGCCGGGAAGTGCTCTTTCTGGAGCTGGAGGAGAAACTCTTTTCCAGGAATGAGCATGGTATTCTGCTGCCGGGGCACGGGCCTCCCACAACCATCCGGGCGGAACGGAACCTGTTCCGTCAGTACGAACGGGCGCTGGGCTGATCATTCTATCTGCTCATGAGTATTCTATCTGCTCAGGAGTATTCTATCTGCTCAGGAGTGTTCCATCTGATCAGGAACGTTCCATCAGATCAAGGCGTTCAATAATCTCATCAAACCGTGGGGGTCTGGGAGCTTCAAAATGCCGCATTTCCGTTTCACCGGGAAGAACGATGCCCAGCTTCCAGGAATGAAGCATTAACCCCACATCGCCTACAACGTTGTCTTTGCGGGCATAGATGCTGTCACCGAGAATGGGACAGCCCATGGACAGCATATGGACTCTGATCTGGTGGGTTCTTCCTGTTTCAATCTTCAGCTGCACCAGAGAATACCGTTCCCAGGCCTTCAGAACGGTGTAGCGGGTAACCGCTTCTTTGCCCTTGCTGTCGTGAACCTTGAACTTCTTTCTGTTTTTTTCATCCCTGGTTATAAAGGTCTCTATATCGCCATGACGCCGGGGAAGCCTCCCCTTCACAATGGCCAGATAGTATTTTTCGGTGGTTCTCTGCCGGAACTGCTCAGCCAATGCCTCCAGAGACTCGGGGTTTTTGGCGGTGATAATCAATCCGGAAGTGTCTTTATCCAGACGATGAACAATTCCCGGACGCAGAGGGTCGTTCTGAAAATGATTGCCCAGCTGCTGATTATAATACAGCAGCCCCTGAACCAGAGTACCCCTGTGGTTACCCGCTCCGGGATGAACCACTACACCCTGCTTTTTGTTTATCACTAGGACTTCATCATTTTCAAAGACAATATCCAGATCCATTTTCTCCGGTTCATAATCCGGTTCATCCGGACGTTCCCAGCTGATTTCCAGGACATCCCCGTTTTTCAGTTTACGGGACAATTTGATCTCTTTGCCCCCCAGGAAGGCCTGGAGTTTATGAGATTCAAACTGACTCCGTTTCATTATATCCAGACCGGAAATGTACCGGTCGGCCCGAACCGCCTCTCCCGGGGGGAGTTCAACGCTTATGGTTCTCTTATCTTCAGTCATCTGTTTCTTCTTCCGGCGGCTGAGCCGGAATCTCCGTATAATTCTGTTTTTCCAGTTTCTTCTGCTTTGTTTTCCCAATAATCAGATCCGCTGTGGCAATACCGATGGATATGGCCCCGGATGACATCAGGAGGATGCTCAGATCCTTCTGGCTTTTTTCTGAATAGATGGAAAATCCCCTCTCATTATCTGTGGCGAATTTGACCGTTTCATACACCAGGGAGGTGAGGATGTAACTCAGGGGGAAAGCGCCGATCGTAATTACTTCAAAGCGTCTTAAATCATGAGCCCACTGGGGAAATTCCACATCCTGATACGGCAGAGGTTCCGTGTAAGGGCCGTTCAGTTCGCCTGACTGGGCTGTGAGGGTCTGTGATATGAGAATCAGTAGAATCCCTGCCGCCGCAAACCGCCGGTTCAGTTTCAGAAACGGCCTCCAAAAATAGCAGTTCCCACCCGGATCAGGGTCGCCCCTTCCTGAATGGCCCATTCATAGTCTGATGACATACCCATGGAGAGGCAGGAATAGTCCTGATCCCTGTACAGGGACATTAGTTTCTCCTGAAGATTACGGCATCTGGCAAAGGCGTTCCGGACGGCAGATTCATCATCTGTAAAGGGAGCTATTGTCATCAGTCCCTCCACCTTCAGGCTCTTCTGCTCTCTGATCCATCCGGCGGTCTCCATAATTTCCGATTCCGAGGAGAATCCGGTTTTACCCCCTTCTTCGGCTGTTTTCAACTGAAGAAGAATCCGCATTACCTTATCCTTTTTTTCACACTGTGCTGCCAACTTCCGTGCCAGTTCAGGAGAATCAACAGACTCCACACAGTCGAATGCAGGGACGGCTGTTTTAATTTTATTGCTTTGCAGGTGGCCTATGAGATGAAGATCGGTATCATCCGGCAACAGGGCAAATTTCTCTGCGGCTTCCGCCACCCGGTTTTCACCAAAGAGTCTCTGCCCGGCCTCGTAGGCTTCACGGATCAGTTCAACAGGCTTGGTTTTGCTCACAGCCATAAGAACAACGTCCTCTGCAGGCCTGCCGGCGGCGGACGCTGCCTTCTCTATTGAATCCCGGACCCTGTCCAGATTGTCTTTTATACTGGGAGTACTCATTTATGCAACCTACCGTTTTTCAATTATTCTCCAGCATTCCCCGGGAGGCGGTTTCCGCCTTTTCTCTGGTGGAATAGCTGTCCAGAGACTCTTCTCTGACCCACCCCTGAAACTTGTCCTTCCGGATATTGTACCACACATTCTGATTCCGGCCCTGGGTGATGTAGTGAACAGATTCGATCTGAACCAGGTCCCCCTGTCTGAGTGTGGTCACAATGTGCTGATCGTCAGAGGGTTCCCTGCTGATCTTCAGATAGGAGACATTCACCACTCCCCAGCTGCTGGTACCCTCCATGATCGGTGTCGCCGGCAGGGTGAAATCCGGCATTTCCTGTTCAGGTTCACAGGAGAATAGAAGAACAGAAAACAGGAGAAGAAGCAAGTATCTGTGCATCAGGAGTTCTCTCCTTTCAGCTCGGCAATTTCATCACGCAGAACTGCGGCCTCTTCAAATTCCATATTTTTGGCTTTTTCAAGCATCTCTTTCTCCAGAGCCTTAATCAGTTTCTTCTTCTGTACAGGATCAAGAAGGTTTACATTCTCCTTCATCACCTGAACATTCATTTCTTCAGCCTGTTTCTTCTGAGCTGTTTTCCGGATGAGTATATCCTGAACCGCCTTCTTTACTGTGGCCGGGGTGATACCATGCTCGTCATTGTATTTCTGCTGAATCTCACGGCGTCTGGCGGTTTCAGAGATGGCTTCCCTCATGGCGGCCGACTCTTTATCGGCATACATGATAACATGACCGTTCTCGTTCCGGGCAGCCCGCCCGATGGTCTGAATCAGAGAGGTGGTGGAACGCAAGAAACCGATTTTATCGGCATCCATAATGGCGATAAGGGACACTTCGGGAATATCCAGCCCCTCTCTCAGAAGGTTGATTCCCACCAGCACATCAAATTTACCCAGCCTCAGATCTCTGATAATCTCGACCCGTTCAATGGTTTCCACCTCGGAGTGGAGATAATTGACCTTCAGCCCCAGTTCAGACAGATAATCGGTCAGATCCTCTGCCATTTTTTTGGTGAGGGTTGTAATCAGGACTCTCTCTTTCTGGTCTATCCTTTTCCGGATCTCTCCGTACAGATCTTCCATCTGTCCATCACTGGGACGGACTTCAATAAGGGGATCAAGCAGTCCGGTGGGACGGATCAGCTGTTCCACCACCAGAGAGGATTTTTCCTTCTCTTCCTTCCCCGGTGTGGCTGAAACATAGAGCATCTGCTTTTTGAATGCTTCAAACTCCGAATAGACAAGGGGTCTGTTATCCAGAGCCGAGGGGAGTCTGAATCCGAAGTTTACAAGATTGGTTTTCCGGGAGCGGTCTCCCTCATACATGGCCCTGATCTGTGACAGAGTCACGTGGGATTCATCCACAATGGTCATAAAATCTTTCGGAAAGTAATCCAGAAGCACCTCAGGGCGCTCACCGGCCTCCCGGCCTGACAGATGACGGGAATAATTCTCAATCCCCGAGCAGTAACCCATCTCCTCCATCATCTCCAGATCATATTCTGTTCTTGTTTTCAGCCTCTGGGCTTCTACTATCTGCCCTCTGGATTCAAAGAATTCCACCTGCTGTTTCATCTCTTCCCGTATTTCATTCAGGGTCATCTGAATACGGTCTTCGGGCATGACAAAGTGTTTGGCCGGATAGACCGTACACATGGGCAGGACTTCCATAATCTCACCGGAAACAGGATTAAAGCGCTTGAGACTCTCAATTTCATCCCAGTCAAAGCTGATGCGGTAGGCTTCTTTCAGGTAGGCGGGATAGATTTCCATCACATCTCCCCGGACTCTGAATTTACCCCGCTCCAGAACCATATCATTCCGTTCATACTGAAGGGAAATAAGGTTTCTGATGATCTCATCCCTGTTATAACTTTCCCCCCGCAGCAGCTGTATTCTCATATCCTTGTAGGAAGAGGGATTACCCAGTCCGTATATACAGGAGACAGTGGAGACAATCAGAACATCCGGCCGCTCCATAAGGCTCATGGTGGCGGACAGTCTCATTCTGTCTATCTCATCATTGATGGATGAGTCCTTCTCGATATACAGATCCCGGGAGGGCACATAGGCTTCCGGCTGATAGTAGTCATAATAGGAGACAAAATACTCCACCGCATTCTCGGGGAAAAAGTCCTTGAATTCCCGGAACAGCTGAGCAGCCAGAGTCTTGTTGTGTGAGATAATAAGAGTGGGTTTCTGAACCTTCTCAATAATTTTGGCCATTGTGAAGGTCTTTCCCGAACCGGTTACCCCTTGAAGGGTCGCCCTTTTTTCTCCCTCCAGGAAGGCACGGGAGAGCTTATCTATTGCATTAATCTGATCTCCCGCAGGCTCAAAGGGGGAGACAACCTTGAATTTTTCCATATTACTCCGGGGCCTTAAAGGCTATTTGCGTATAATCGTCTATCTTATCTGTTTGAGGGCCGTTCGGAAAGGACAACCTTCATGGTTCTCAGCTGTTTGTCTCTGAGAACCTCCACGTCCACCTTATCTCCGGGTCTTGTGGCTTCAAGAGCCCCGTAAAAATCCGACAATGTGGCTATTTTTTCACCGTTTATTCCGGTGATAATGTCTCCTCCCAGATAGATGACGGAACTGCCGCTTCTGACCGACTGATTTGTCTTACCCCCCTGCAGACCGGCTTCTTCGGCATTACCGCCGCTGATAACCCTGGAGATGAGGATTCCCCGGGAAATCGGGAGTTTTGCATAACGGACCAGCGACGGAAACAGCTGCACCGGTACGATATCAATCCAGCCCCGCTGCACCATACCATAGTTCATAAGATCGGGGACAACCCTCCGGGCTGTATCTACAGGTATGGCAAACCCGACTCCCACAGACCCTCCCGAAGGGGTATAGATCATGGTATTGATACCGATCATCTCGCCCCTGGTGTTAATAAGAGGGCCGCCGGAATTTCCCGGATTGATGGACGCATCGGTCTGAATCATATCTCTTATAACCAGGCCCGAATCATTTTTCAGAGGCCGTCCCAGGCCGGATACGATTCCCGTTGTCAGGGTCCGTTCAAAGGCGAAGGGATTGCCGATGGCAATGACCTTCTGCCCCACTCGCAGGTTGTCGGAGGTACCGAAGGGGATGGTCACAAGCTCTCTTTCACCGGGATCGAATTTAAGAACAGACAGATCGTTCTCATAATCGGTGCCCACCACCTCCCCTTCAAACTGGGAGCCGTCGGCAAGGGTGATATAAACCTTATAGGCCTTATCCACAACATGGTTGTTGGTCAGAACAAAGCCTCTTGTATCTATTATGGAGCCGGAACCGGAAGATCCCTCCTGGGGTATGGGCTCGAGAAACCAGTTGTATCCCACAACCTCTGTGGTAATATTGACAACCGCTTCGTTATACCTGTCGTAAATTCTTATATTGGTCAGCTCATCTTCTGAATATTCACCGCTGCTGATAACAGTGGCCGCAAGATCGGGGGTCAGCTGGGTGGGAATCACTTCACTTTCAACAAACTCATCGGCCATTTCCTTTTGTTCGGCGTCCGGTGCAAAGGAGAAAGAAATCACTCCAAAACCGAAAAGGAGAAGAAGAACGACAAGAGCCGTTCCGAATGAGTAAAGAACCACCTGGTTCCGGCTGTATAGTTTCATAGCTTATCAGATCCTCCGGTACCTTAATAAAATACCGGAAAAAAACATCTTTTTCAAATAAGTGGGGAAATTATTTCAGAGAGTTCCCGGGAGATCTCCCGCCGGAGATGATCTGGGAATATGGAGAAGGAAAGTTCAATCAGTTCCAGATCCGGATCGGGAAGTATGATTTTGCCGGACTCCTGTATTTTTTAGTACAATAAGATATATCATTGAAACAGACCATTCATAAAAGGAGAGCATCAAGTGACAGATTTTGAGTTTTACACCCCCACAAAAGTGATTTTCGGACAGGGAGCCGTATCCGGTATCGGTAAAGAAGCAGCCCCTTTGGGAAAAACCGCTCTCCTTCTTTACGGCCGGGACAGCCTTAAAAAGAACGGACTTTATGATCTGATTCACAGGGAACTGGGCAAACAGGGCATCCGGATTGTAGAACACCCCGGGGTGCAGCCCAATCCTGTTCTGCCTCATGCCGAAGAAGGAGTCCGGATCTGCCGGTCGGAGGGTGTGGATTTTATTGTGGCTGCCGGAGGGGGGAGCGTTATAGACGAAGCCAAAGGAATAGCCGCCGGATTTTATGCGGATAAAGATCTCTGGGAATACTACTCCAAAAGGGCGGTTGTTGATAAAGCCCTGCCCATTATAGCTGTACAGACACAGCCGGCCACTTCATCCGAAACCAATGCCGCCTCTGTTCTCACCAATCCGGAACGGGGTGAGAAATTCGGCCTCCGCTCCCCTTATATGATTCCCAAAGCCGCCTTTCTGGATCCCTCTGTGACCTTCACCATCCCTGTACAATACACAGCCTATGCCTGTTTTGATATTCTCTGCCATATGCTGGAAGGGTATTTTACCACCACCGCCGAGTTTTCACCCATTCAGGACGGTTTTGTGGAAGGACTCAGCAAGGGAGTAATGGAGTCTCTTGCGCGGGTTCTGAAAAATCCGGAGGACTATGACAGCAGGGCTTCCATTATGTGGGCCGGCGCTCTGGCCTGGAACGGTCTGGCCAACGCGGGGCTGGAGGGAGCCCATATTCCCAGCCATATGTTTGAACACCCCTTAAGCGGCCTGTATGATATTCCCCATGGAGCAGGACTGGCGGTTGTGATGCCCGCCTGGCTTAAATTCATGAAAGACCGGATCTCCCGCAGAATTATTCTCTTTGGTAAAAAAATTCTGGGGATAGAAAATCTGGATGAGAGTGATCCTTCTGCAGCATGCGATACTGTGATAGGGGCGTTTGAAGAGTTCATTCGGTCCATAGGCTGTCCTCTGAGCCTGTCGGAAACGGGCATCGATTCCCCGGATATTCAGGAACTGACAAAGCAGGTGAATGCCCTCTCAGTCCTGTGGAACATCCAGGGATATTCGGATAAGGACATTGCTGAGATTTACGAACTCTGCCTCTGATGTATGCTCGGATCTTTGACCGTTTTGTGAATGCTGTTATGTAATCAGCCGGCGGTATAATCCACCCGGAAGCGGAGCACTGTTTTCAATTTGGCCTCCTCGGTTTTTCTGAAATCACTCAGGTAAATTTCCCTGTGTGTTCTGGAAAGCCGCTGGAGGTTCTGCTCTTCAGCATAGGCTTCCATACGGGCAAAACTGGCGGGTTCACTGTCAAAACTGCCTGTATGAAGCATCTGTATGCATTTTCCTTCCCTGTAATCCACCAGTTCCACCTGATCCTGAAGGGGTTGAGGCTTCTTTTTCAGTACCCCTGTGCGGATTTCAGAGAAATACTCATCTGAAATAAAGGAGGGCTGCCGGATCATCAGGGTATATACAAAATGGTCCTTGTTCAGAGTCCCCTGTCCGTACTCAGCCCGTCCCTGTTCATTCAGATCCCAGACGCCCTCCAGGGGATAGACGGTATAGTCTGTATAATCCTCCGGAGGGGACTCCCTTTTTTTCAGAGACATCTTCAGGGCATAGGACAGAGAAAACAGGGCCGTTATACATTCGGCAAAACGGGAACTGCCGGGGTGCCCCTCCCCCTGAATCTGCAGGAAACGGAAATCAGGGACATCCACAATTTCCGGGCGGGCTTTTGGCAGGTACAGGCCTTTTTCTGTTTTTCTCCATTCCTGTTTCAATTCACTGTCTCCTTTTGTATTGCTTATCCTCTCCGGATGACTGCCGGAGCCCTGCTTCCCGGAACTCTTTATTTCAAAGGAAAGCAGATTTCTGTCTTCAGATCGGCAGGGGCTACTTCCATAGGAGAGTTGAGATAGAACTCATACATCCACTCTTCAGATTCCAGTCCCTGTTCTTTGACGTAGGCCATGAGCTTTGTATAGGTTTCCTCCAGTTTGTCATAGGGGCCGGTGTGCACGGCCGCAGCGATTTTACCCGCTGGTAGTTCACCCCTTTGAATCCGTCCTTCCACCGGAGGGTCACCGGCTACAGGAAAGCCCATTTCCACATCCAGAGCCTCCATATCCATATTATAATACATGGCGTAGGGTGCCCCGGCAAAATCAATGCCCTTTCTGCCCATATACGCTCCCAGCTCTGTGTACACTTCTCCCATCACGTCTGAAATGGAACTCACCGGTGTTGTCAGCCGGATCATGAGGGTCTTCTGTGCTTTAACGTCTTTAATTTCCATAACTCACTCCTTAACCAGCTGGTAGTGGAACGCAGTCTGCATTTCGATTTGTCACCCCGGCAGGCTTTTTAAACTTGATACGTGAATTATAGAGGCCTGTATACGACAGCCCTGTGTCATAGATATTCAGATAATCAGTATTTTTTGGCGATTTGTGCCGCAATCCTTCTGATTTCTTCTCTCACATCCTCCGGTTCAAGAACGGTGACGTATTCTCCGTAGGAGAGGATAAAACCGTACATCCAGCCGTCTGCAGGCATAGCGGCATTGACTGTCAGACTCCCGTCGGGTTCGATACAGCGGTCTTTTTCAGAATAATACTCCTCCACCATGGATCTCATGGAGGGGTCAAAACGGAGTTTGAGTTCGACGGTTTTCACATAATCCGTCTGTTTTGCCATATACTCATCAAAACTCAGATCTCGGCGCCTGAACCGCTGTGACAGGATACGGGGATTCCGGATTCTGGAGATCCGGAACAGTCTGTAGTCCTTTTTCTCCAGACACCAGGCATACAGGTACCAGGAGCGCCACTTGAAAGCAATGGTATGGGGTTCTACGATCCGGCTTTTGTTCTCCAGTTTGTTGTTTGTATACCCGAACTCCAGCAGCCTTTCTGTATCCACGGCCTCTTTTGCCAGCCGGAAGGATTCCTGCTGGCCCGGGTCCCCGCCCAGCATGGAGAAGTCGATGGAGAGTTTTTCATTCCGCTCTGTAAGGAAGCTGTGTTCCCGGGGAGGCAGGAGATTCATAACCTTTTCCAGAGTTCCGTCAATTTTTTCATCAGAGATGGTCTCTGAAACACTCTGCAGAGAGGTTATGATGTAATACAGATCATCCAGGGAGACCAGCTGTCTGTCTATCTTGAAATTCTCCATGATTCCATAGCCCCCGTTGGGGCCCTGAATACTGATAATGGGAATTCCCGCCAGATCAATGGATTCCAGATCTCTCTGGATTGTTCTGACGGTGACATTGAAGCGCTCGGCCAGCACTCTGGCAGAAACCAGTTCATGATTCAGCAGATAGACAATAATGGACAGGAGGCGGTCAATCTTCATATGGAGGAAGTATAACAGAGTTTCTTTATTATGGAATGAGAGAGTGTCCCTGACTTATCTGTCCCGGCTCAGAACAGAGATTCAATCCACCGGCAGTCCGGCCTCTTTGAATATAGTCCTGATTTCCGTCATCAGTTCCGCTGAGGGCGTAGGGGTATCTGCCAGAGTGTAATCTTCTCCCAGCTCTTCCCATTTAAACTCTCCCATTTTATGAAAGGGTAAAAGTTCCACTTTCTCGACATTGGGATAGGTTTTCAGGAAACCGGCCATCCGCCGGGCCTCATCGGTTTTATCCGTAAGTCCGGGTACAATGACATGGCGCACCCAGACAGGAGTGTTCATCTGTTTCAGCTCATTCAGGGTATCCAGAGTGTAATCCATGGTCACACCGGCAACAGTTTTAAACCCTTCCGGATCTATGGACTTGATATCCAGAAGAACCAGATCCGCATAAGGCAGGACAGCAGCTCTGGCAGCAGGCGGGGCAAAACCCGATGTATCCAGAGCCGTATGCAGACCCGCTGCCTTTGCCTGCAGAAGCAGCTCTCCTGTAAAGGCCGGCTGGGCCAGCGGCTCGCCGCCGGTAATTGTGATTCCTCCGGAGGGACCCATATAGTTCTTATACCGGAGAGCCTTTTCTATTATCTGTTCAGGACTGTATTCCTCTCCCCCCTTCATTTTCCAGGTATCCGGATTATGACAATAGAGGCAGCGGAGAGGACATCCCTGGGTGAAGACAACAAATCTGATTCCCGGCCCGTCCACCATACCGCCTGTTTCAAATGAATGAATACGGCCTTTTACTGATCTCATATTTTTTTACCTCTGCAGAGAGCAGAGCAGAAAGAGGAAGGCTCCCCTTTCTGCTCTTTTTAGATTTATTTATACAACCCTCTAATTTACACAACCCTGTGAAAGGTTCTGTTGATGACATCCAGCTGCTGTTCTCTTGTGAGTTTGACAAAATTAACAGCGTAGCCAGAAACCCGGATGGTCAGCTGAGGATAATTTTCAGGATGTTCCATGGCATCCATAAGGGTATCCCGGTCCAGAACATTGATATTCACATGGTGACCTCCGTCCAGGAAAAATCCGTCCATCAGGCTGGTCAGATTGCTGACTCTGCCCTTTTCCTCCTTACCCAGTGCTTCGGGAATTATGGAGAAGGTATAGGAGAGTCCGTCGGTGGCATGCTCACAGGGGAGCTTTGCAATGGAGGCAAAACAGGCCAGAGCCCCGTTGGTATCTCTTCCGTGGATCGGGTTGGCCCCGGGTCCGAAGGGAGCACCGGCTTTTCTCCCGTCAGGGGTGGAACCGGTCTTCTTTCCGTAGACCACGTTACTGGTAATGGTCAGAATGGACTGTGTGGGAACAGCGTTTCTGTAGGTTCTCTGGTGTCTGAGCTTATCCATAAACTGTTCAACCAGATCAACAGCAATCTGATCCACCCGGTCGTCATTATTACCGTAGGCAGGAAAGTCTCCTTCAATCTCGTAATCCACGGCCAGTCCGTTTTCATCACGGATAACTTTCACCTTTGCATGTTTCATGGCGGAGAATGAGTCGGCCACTACAGAGAGTCCTGCAATACCGCAGGCCATGGTCCGGAGAACGCTGTCATCATGAAGAGCCATCTGCAGGGCTTCGTAGTTATATTTATCATGCATAAAGTGGATGATATTCAGTGTTTTGATATACAGATTGGCCAGCCATTCCAGCATATTGTCGTACTTGGCCATGACTTCATCGTAATCCAGGTACTCAGATGAAATGGGAGTGAACGAGGGACCGACCTGGTCACCGGTTTTTTCATCTTTTCCACCGTTGATGGCATAGAGCAGAGCCTTTGCCAGGTTGGCCCGGGCCCCGAAGAACTGCATCTGTTTTCCGACTCTCATGGCAGACACACAGCAGGCGATTCCATAGTCATCCCCAAAGTGGGTTCTCATGATACAGTCATTTTCATACTGAACCGCCGAAGTTGTTATGGAGACTCTGGAACAGTAGTTTCTGAATCCCAGAGGCAGCCGGGGAGTCCAGAGAACAGTCATATTAGGTTCAGGGGCGGGTCCCAGGTTTTCAAGGGTATGGAGCATACGGAAGCTGTTTTTAGTAACCAGAGTTCTGCCGTCTACACCCATTCCGCCGATGGCCTCTGTTACCCATGTGGGGTCACCGGAAAAGAGGGCATCATACTCGGGCGTTCTGAGAAAACGGACCATTCTGAGCTTCATGACAAACTGGTCTATCAGCTCCTGAGCCATCTCTTCGCTGAGTTCGCCTTTGGCCATATCCCGCTCAATGTAAATATCAAAAAAGGAAGAGACCCGGCCCAGTGACATGGCCGCTCCATCCTGCTCTTTGATGGCTGCCAGATAGGCAAAGTAGGTCCACTGGATGGCTTCTGCCGCATTGGAGGCGGGCCGGGAAATATCAAAGCCGTAAAGGTCTCCCAGTTCTTTTAGCTGCTTGAGGCTTTTGATCTGCTCGGAGATCTCCTCTCTGGTTCTGATGACTTCTTCATCAATAATGGGAGTCTTGAGGGTTGTCAGGGATGTTGTCTTCTCATTAATCAGGAATTCCACTCCGTACAGAGCTACCCGCCGGTAGTCTCCTATGATTCTTCCCCGACCGTAGGCATCTGGAAGTCCGGTGAGAATACCTGATTTTCTGGCTTTCAGGATTTCGGGGGTATAGGCACTGAACACACCGTCATTATGGGTTTTTCTCTGATTGCTGAAGGTGTCCTCCGTATGGGGATCAAGTTCATAACCGTGTGCGGCAAGTGCGTTTTTAACAACTCTGATCCCCCCTTTGGGCATGATTCCTCTTTTCAGGGGTTTATCTGTCTGAAAACCGACTATTAGCTCATTCGCTTTGTCCAGGTAGCCCGGTTTATGAGATGTAATGGAGGAAGGGACTGATGTTTCCGCATCGAGGATTCCCTTCTTCACCTCTTCTTTCATAAGCTTTGAAGCGGTCTTCCACAGATCTAAAGTTCTGTCGGTTGCCCCGGCCAGAAAAGACTCGTCTCCCTCATAGGGAGTAAAGTTTCTCTGTATAAAGTCCTGAACATTAACCTTGTTGTTCCAGTTTCCCTTGTTGAATCCGTTCCACTGTTCCATATATTTCCACCTCCGTATTCAAATGGATAATTGTTTATCTGTTTCCTTAAAAGACAATGAAATAATAGTGAAATTAAGATAATTAGTAAAATTAAATATTTAAATATATTATTAGTTTAGCTAATATTAAGTCATGTATGATTACAGACAGCTTGAGGCTCTGGGAGCCGTGATTGAAGAAGGCGGATTTGACAGAGCCGCCGATGTTCTGGGACTGACCCAGTCAGCCGTAACGCAGAGGGTCAAACAGCTGGAGACCCTTATGGGAAAACCTCTTCTTATCCGGTCCAACCCGCCTGTGCCCACAGAAGCAGGAGTGCCCCTGTACACACACTTTAAAAAGGTAAGGCTTTTAGAGGAGGAGCTGGACTCCGCTACAGCGGAAGGGCTTTCGGGGATGCCCCTCTCCCTGGGTGTGAATGCCTCCACACTGGGAAGCTGGTTTCTGCCGGTACTTAACTTCATAATGAACAATACCCTTGTGGATCTCCATGTGGGTGAAGCCTGGGTTGTCCATAAGCTACTGAAGAACGGCGATATTGCCGGCTGCATCAGTCTGAGACAGAGACCCTCCCGGGGCTGCTATGTGGATTACCTGGGAAAGCTTGTGCTGCGCTGTTTTGCCACAAGAGACTTCAAGGACCGGTACTTTCCCCGGGGTATTGATGCCGAAAGTATGAGATCCGCTCCGGCAGTTCTGTTTCACCCGGAAAGCCAGATGATGCAGAGGTTCCAGAAAAAGGTTCTGGATGTTCACCCCTTTGAAGTCCCCACCCATATAATCCCCTCCCAGAGCGAATACATGCAGATGATCGGCAGCGGTGTGGCCTACGGATTTCTGCCGGAACCCCTTTTCAATCAGTTTAAAGCAGACAAGGGTCTGATTGATCTGTCCCCCACAGCCCCGATCATCATTCCCCAGTACTGGCACAGATGGGGGATTGAATCGAAAATGATGGATCTTATTACTCTGAAAATCAAAGAAGAAGCGGCGGGTAAACTGCTTCAGGACTGACGTGCTCCGGGTTCACTCCCCTTTTACCCCAGCTTTATTGAACAGAGTGTCTGATTCTGGTTTATAATGGGTTTGATTAGATTGAAAATCAATTCCAGTGACCGGAGCCATACACCATGGATGACATGCAGCAGTTCCACCCTCTGATTCAGGAGTGGTTTGCATCGAAATACACAACAGCAACAGATATACAGTCCAGAGGCTGGAAAGAAATTGCCCGGGATTCCCATGTTCTGATGACCGCTCCTACGGGCAGCGGAAAAACACTTGCCGCCTTTCTGTGGTCCATCAACCAGCTAGTCAGCGGGGCATGGCCCGGCGGTATGGTCCGGGTTCTGTACATCTCACCCCTGAAAGCACTGAATAACGATGTGAAAAAGAATCTGACCCAACCTCTTAAGGAACTGAAAGACTTTTTCACAGAACGAGGGGAAGAGTTTCCGGATATAAGGATTGGAATCAGAAGCGGTGATACCGGTTCTTCTGAGCGGCAGAAGCAGATTCGGCGTCCGCCTGAAATCTTCATTACCACTCCTGAGAGTCTGAATATCATGCTCAGCTCCGGGGCGGCAGAAAAAGTATTTTCCGGTCTTTCGGTGGTTATTCTCGATGAAATACATGCTGTAGTCTCAGATAAAAGGGGAGTTCATCTGATCTCTGCGGTGGAAAGACTGACCCTTGTCAACGGAGAGTTTCAGAGAATCGGCCTGTCTGCCACCGTCCGTCCTATGAGCCAGGTGTCAGCAGTTCTGGGAGGATATTATCCCCGGAGCCATGAAGAGGAAGTACACCGTCCCCGAGAGGTGCGGATGATCCGCTCTGACATGAGCAAGCAATATGAAATACATGTCAGCTTTCCCGAAAGCCCTGAAGGGGAAGAGTCCCACTGGCCGGGGGTAATCGAGACCATTGTTCAAAGGATACGGGCAAACCGGTCCACTCTGATTTTCAGCAACAGCCGGCGGCAGACAGAGAAAATCACACGCCTCATTAACGAGGCGATGGATGAAACCGCAGCCTTTGCCCATCACGGTTCCCTGTCCAGGGAAATCCGCTCCTTTGTGGAACAGAAAATGAAAGCCGGGGAACTGAAGGCCATTGTGGCAACCAGTTCTCTGGAAATGGGAATCGATATCGGTACCATAGACGAGGTGATCCTGATCTCGGCTCCCTTTTCGGTATCCTCAACCGTTCAGAGAATCGGACGGGGGGGGCATAATGTGGGAGATGTGAGCCGATCCACCCTCTTTCCCATGTTCGGCAACGACCTGATCAGCTGCGCCGTCACGGCAAAGGCCGTTATGGAAGGGGATATCGAAGAACTGGTGATACCGGTCAACCCTCTGGATGTACTGGCCCAGGTACTCCTGTCCATGTGCTGTACAAGAGAATGGAACCTGGATGACTTGTATCTGTTTATCACATCGGTCTATATGTGGCACAGTCTGCCCCGCAGACATTTTGACCTTGTCATGGAGATGCTGAACGGCCGCTACAGTGATACCCGGATCGGAGAACTCAAACCACGGCTCAATATCGACAAAGTCAGCAATACTGCCAGAGCCAGAGAAGGAGCCGAACGGGTCATCTATATGTCAGGGGGAACCATACCCGACAGAGGCTATTATGATCTGAGGCTTTCAGGGGAAGGCTCCAAAATCGGTGAACTGGATGAGGAATTTGTCTGGGAGAGAAGCCATGGCGATTTTTTCACCCTGGGAACCCAGACCTGGCGGGTGGATTCCATCACCGACCGCTCTGTAGAAGTCAGTCCGGCAGATGCGGAGGGCGCCATGAGTCCCTTCTGGAAGGCCGATCCCAATGGCCGGGATTTCTTCTATTCCTCAAAGATTCTGGATCTGCTGCATTTTCTGGAAACCGAGCTGGCCAGACCCGGTGGAGCCGGAGAAGAGACAGCTCTGAAGACCCTGACTGAGGATTTTTATCAGGACAGGGAGGCAGCGGAAGCTCTTGTCTCATTCCTGAAAAGGCAGAGAGAACACTGTGATGGCGCCCTGCCCCATCGGTACCACCTGCTGATTGAGCATTTTAACGACCCCTTGAACAGAACTGACAGTCATCAGGTCATTCTCCATACATTCTGGGGAGGCAAACTGAACTTCCCCTACAGCGAAGCCCTCTCCCAGGCCTGGGAAAATAAACACGGCTATCCTCTGCAGGTGTTCTGTGATGACGACTGCATCCTTCTGGATCTGCCTCATCAGTTCACCGTGGATGATATTCTGTCTCTCGTCCACAGCGACAATTATGAGAAACTCCTCCGGCAGAGGCTGGAATCCACCATGTTTTTCGGAGCCCGCTTCAGGCATAACTGCTCACGGGCCCTGCTGCTGCCCCGCAAATCATTTAAACAGAGAACACCCCTGTGGCTCACCAGATTGAAGTCAAAGAAACTTCTGCAGGCCGTGAGCCGGTATGAGGACTTTCCCATTCTGACAGAAACATGGCGCTCCTGCCTCCATGATGACTTTGATCTGCCATCCCTGTGTCTCATGCTGGATGAGATCCGGGAAGGACGAATCAGAATCAGTGAAGCCGCTACCAGAACCCCCTCTCCCTTTGCATCGGGGATCATCTATGATCATACGGATCAGAGAATGTATGAAGATGACACCCCTGCGGGAGGACAATCCAATCTGAGAGAGGATCTTATAAAAGGGATTGTCCATGAATCCGGATTACGCCCCATGCTTCCCTCTGATCTTGTGGCCGAGTTCAGCAGTAAGCTGCAGAGAACCTGGAATGAGTACTGTCCCCGCAGGGGGGATGATCTATATGACTGGGTGGAGGAACGAATCTTTATCCCCCTTCCTCAGTGGGAAGAGATGAAAGATGCCCTCAGACGGGATCTGCCGGATGAAGCCGCCGCCATCATTAAATCTGCCGGAGAAAAGCTGATTTTCTGGGACAGTGAACTGAGTTCTCAAACCCTGGTGATCTCAGCCAATTACAGGCAGAAGTACGGAGATACAGGGTTTACAGATGAAATAGACTTTCTCCTCCCCCGGTGGATCAGCTTTTTCGGCCCCGCAGATCTGAATTATCTGTTGTCTGTCTACCCGGCTCCCGACAGGGACATTATCAATCTTATTGAAGAGCTTCGGGAAACAGAAGACCTTATCATAGACAGACTCACAGAGGATGCC
>JAQQAM010000245.1 GCA_028532905.1 Spirochaetales bacterium | reverse complement strand
CTGTTTACTCGTGGATAAAGAGTCTCCGGATCTAGTTTCGGCGGCCTTTTTATAGATTGTAATTTTAATCAGATTAATTTCTGAGGAGGAAAGAAAGTGAAAGACGTTTTCAAGATGTGGAAAGAGACAAAAATGGTTGTTCTCGTTGCACTGTGTGCAGGTATCTACGCAGCGGTACTGATTCCTTTTAAGGGATTCGTAATCATCCCCGGTTTTACTGAGTTCAGACCTGCCAGCGGTCTCCCTATTATGATGGGACTCCTTTTCGGCCCTGCCGGTGCATGGGGTGCAGCCATCGGTAACCTGATCGGCGACTTTTTCGGTTCTCTTGGAATCGGAAGCACCTTCGGTTTTGTCGGAAACTTCCTGTTTGCCTATGTTCCCTACAAGGTCTGGAGAAATCTGGGAGTTCTGAAAGAAGACGAAATGGAACCCAGCCTTAAATCCGGAAAACAGATTGGATTGTTTGTTCTTGTTTCATTCCTGGGAGCAGCAGCCTGTGCTTTGTTTATCGCCTGGGGTCTGGACCTTCTGCAAATGGTTCCCTTTGCAGCTCTCGGCTCAATTATTACTGCCAATAACTTCATCCCCTCTATCGTCCTGGGTATTCCCCTGACTCTGGTTCTCTATCCCAGAATCAAGAAATGGCACCTCCTCTGGACTGATATTATGGCAGAAGAAGATATTCCCGAAATTACAGCCAAATCCAGAGTGTCTGCTGTACTTATGACCATTTTCACAGTTGCCGGTCTTATTGGCGGTCTGTTCTTCGCTCTGGGCGGCGGACAGGAAATGTTTGCAGCCGGTTTTGGTGCCGGTGGTGCCGGTAACATGGGCGTTGCCGTGGCAGCCGGTATCGGTTCCATCGGAATCCTCGTAGCCGGAATTATCGAATAATACCAGTTTTTCAGATTCGGCTCCCGGACCCTTTCCGGGAGCCTTCTTTCAGGAGATTCAATTGAAGAAAAATGATTATAAATTCGACACCCAGTCGATCCATGCCGGAGGGAAGCACAGGAATCCGGAAAATGCCCTGAATCCCCCCATTTTTCAGACCTCCACTTTTGTTTTTGACAGCACCCATCATGTGGATGATGTGATGTCTTTTAAAAGTGATGACTATGTTTATACACGGGGCAATAACCCCACCCTGAGACTCCTGGAACAGAGAATAGCTGTCCTTGAAAACGGCAGCTCTTCCGTCGCCTTTGCCTCGGGAATGGCCGCCATCAGCTCCGTCCTCTTTTCCCTGACCAAACCGGGAGACAATGTACTGGTTCACAAAACCCTATACGGTTCATCCTATAATGTGGTGACCACCCTTCTCCCCAAATACAACATAAACAGCCGCATACATGATCTTTCAGATACTGAAGCCCTGGCTGATGCTGTGGATGAAAACACAACTGTGATCTATTTTGAGACCCCCAGCAATCCGAATCTTTCTATTATTGATATTGAAAAAATCACTTCTTTTGCAAAAGAAAGAGGTATTAAAGTCGTTATAGACAATACATTTGCCACTCCCTACTTCCAGAGACCACTGGAAATGGGTGTGGATGTGGTGGTTCATTCGGCCACCAAATACATCTGCGGCCACGGTGACGTGGTGGCGGGCATTGCCGTTTCACGGGATGATGCCTATATACAGAGCCTTAAATTCGACTACATGTGTGAGTTCGGAGGGGTCATGAGTCCCTTTAACGCCTGGCTGCTCCTGAGAGGTCTTAAAACCCTGGGGGTCCGGATGAGACAGCATGAACAGAATGCTCTGGCCATTGCCCGGTATCTGGAAAAGCACCCCAAAGTCACATCCGTACTGTATCCGGGTCTTGAATCCTTCCCCGGTCATGAAGTGGCGGCTCGTCAGATGAGCGGCTTTGGAGCCATGATCAGTTTTGAAGTGGACGGTGGTCTGGAACAGGCAAAAAAAGTGGTCAACAGTGTCAAGCTGGCCCAGCTGGCTGTCAGTCTCGGAGACTGTGAAACACTGATAGAACTGCCTGCAGCCATGACCCACCGGGGCTATGACAAAGCGAAGCTGGCCGAATTCGGACTGACAGAGAGTATGATCCGTATATCAGCAGGCCTGGAAGATGCCGAGGATATCATCAATGATCTGGATCAGGCACTGGGAGTCCTATAAGCCGGGGGAGAAATCAAAATGAATATACTGCTGACAGGCGGTCAGATTCTGACTATGGCCGGAGAAGAAGCCGAAGTTCTGAGCACTGATCTGGGAATTGTAAATGACCGGATTGCTTTTATCGGTTCCCCTCCCTCAGATTTCAGGGCCGACAAGACAGTTGATGCCTCCGACACCCTTCTCATGCCGGGACTTATCAATGCCCATACTCATGTCTCCATGTCCCTCCTCAGAAGTTATGCCGATGACCTGCCTTTCTGGGACTGGCTCTTCGGAAGAATTATGCCTGTGGAAGAGAAAATTGAGTCAGACGATGCCTATTATGGTGCTCAGCTCAGCATACTGGAGATGATCCGCAGCGGAACAACCACCTTTGCGGATATGTATTTTTTTATGGACAGGGTGGCTCAGGCTGTGGAAGAGAGCGGCATCCGTGCCAATCTCTCCCGGGGTGTGACTTTTATGCAGGGAGACAAAGACCTTGATAAACTGACCGAGGCTGAAGAGTTCTACAACAACTGGAACGGAAAAGCCGATGGGCGGATACGGGTGGATATCGCTCCCCATGCCCCCTACACCTGTCCCCCGACCTACCTGAAAAAATGCAGTGAGCTGGCCCTGAAACTGAATTGCAACATCCATATTCATCTGTCGGAAAGCCGTAAGGAAGTGGAAGACAGTCTGTCGGAACACGGTCAATCACCCATAGCCCATGTGGACGGACTGGGGCTGTTTGAATCCCGGACCTACGGCGCCCACTGTGTCCATGTTTCGGATAAGGACATAGCCCTGATGGCTGCAAAAGGGGTAACCGCCGTAAACAACCCCACAAGCAATCTGAAGCTGGCCAATGGTTTTGCCCCGGTGAAAAAGCTTCTTGATGCCGGTGTCAATGTGGCTCTGGGGACGGACGGCCCGGGGTGCAACAACAACACCAATATGTTTGAAGAGATTAACCTGGCGGGACTGATCAATAAGGGTATAACAGAAGATCCAACGGTAATACCTGCCTATAAGGCTCTGCAGATGGCAACTGTCAACGGTGCCCGGGCTCTGGGACTGGAAGATGAAACAGGGACTCTTGAAACAGGGAAAAAGGCCGATCTGATTCTGATTGATCTGAATAAAGCCCATTTCATTCCCCGGTATAATCTGGTTTCATCCATGGTTTATGCTGCTCAGGGCTCCGATGTGAAGACAGTAATCTGCAACGGCCGGATTCTGATGGAGGATTACAGAGTTCTCACCCTGGATGAACAAACCATACTTAAAAATGCCGCGGCATCGGCAAGCCGGATGACCGCTGAAGAGGAGAATTCATGAGAAAAGCAATCATCGGCGGCACCGGAGTCTACGACACCCCCGGAATGAGCCGGACAGAAACAGTAGAGACGAAATACGGCCCTGTTGATGTTGATATCGTCACCTGGGAAGGACAGGAGATTGTATTCCTGGCCAGACACGGCAAGGGACACTCTGTTCCGCCTCATCTGATCAATTACAGAGCCAATATGATGGCTTTGAAACAGCTTGAGGTCAGTCATATTTATGCCACCTGTGCCGTTGGATCGTGCAATAAAAATTACGCCCCCGGAGATACGGTGGTTATGAACAATTTCCTGGATTTTACCAAAGTCCGGCCTGTCACATTCTTTGACGGAGAGGACGGGGTGAAACACACTGATATGTCCGATCCCTACTGCAAAAACCTCAGAGCCCTTTACAAGGAGACGGCTGCCGGAGAGGGATTCCCTGTAAAAGGCGAGGCTGTTTATGTCTGTACCGAAGGGCCCCGATTTGAATCGGCCGCCGAGATCCGGATGTATGAACAGATGGGGGGAGATGTGGTGGGAATGACCAATGTTCCCGAGGTCGTCCTGGCAAAAGAGCTGGAAATCTGTTATTCAGCGGTTGGAATCATTACCAATTGGTGTACAGGATTTGTGAGCGATGAAATTGTAGTACACGATATCATGGCAACCATGGCTAAAAGCAAGGATGCCATGACAGAAGTTTTTCTGAAGATTCTCAGCTCAGGTCCGGGGCGGGATGCCTGTTCCTGCGACAGTGCTGTAATGGATATGTAGGTCAGAAAACAGACAGGACGGCACTCCTGCCCTGCGGGAGCTGCCGTGCTGCCGTGCTGCCGTGCTGAGCGGTCAGTTTGTTTTAAACACTTTGATCTGATCAACCAGTCTCCCCACACTCCCGATGTTGGATTCACTAATGGCCTGAATGTGATGTACAGACTGGTTGATGTCGTCTGAACCGGACTGAATCTCTTTAATCCCGTCCAGAGCCTGGATTGAGATCTCCTTGACATTCAGCAGCTCCTCATTGATTTCACGGCTGCCTGTCTGCATCTCACGGGAACCCTGTTTGATAGATTCGGTAATGTCCAGAAGCTGGGTGGAAGACTCCATGATTTCATTACTGCCGTTGGACAGTTCAATGGTGCTTCCTACAATTTCCTCAAAAGCCGACGCCACCAGTTTGACCTCCTCATTGATTTTCTGCAGAGACTCACCGCTGTGTTTACTGGCTGTCTGAGCATTCTTGATATTCTCAACCATTTGATTCAGGGTAGATGAAATGGTGACCGAGTTGCTGGATGTGGATTCTGCAAGCTTCCGGATCTCATCGGCAACTACGGCAAACCCCTTTCCCGCATCACCGGCATGAGCGGCTTCTATGGCTGCATTCATGGACAGAAGGTTTGTCTGGGAAGCAATATCATTAATGATGTTGATCATCTCCAGAATGGCATCCACCGACTGAGAGGTTGTTTCAATAAGAGAGACTGTGGCATCCACTTCATCCTCCCCTTCCTGAGCCAGTTTTACAAGAGAATAGGCGGATTCCTTCTTTGATTTGGCAATAGCGGCGACATTCTCTATGGAAGCGGTCATCTCTTCAAGAGCCGCAGACGACTGGACCACAGCGCTGGACTGGCTGTTTATTTCATGAGCCAGACTGTTCACATTGGCAACAATCTCCTCCAGGGCTGTGGAGGACGATCCTATACTCTCGTTCAGACTGCTGAACTGCCCGGTAAGAGAGTCAATGTTGGACGTGATCTGATTGACGGCGGCACTGGTCTGTGTAGCCTGTACATTCAGATTACTGCTTATCTGCTGACTGTCGGAAGAATTGTCCTTAACCGATTCAATCAGATTTTTCAGATTGTAAACAGCCGTATTGAAGTTCTCTGACAAAATACCGATTTCATCGTACCGGACTATTTCAAGATTGTGGCTAAGATCCCCGTCTGCCATGATTTTTGTGGAATTTACAATTTTCTGAAGGGGTCTGAGTATGGAAGATCTTAATCTGAAAACAACAAGAATCAGGATTGTCAGGGTGGCCAGAAAGATAATCCAGAGCATCCTGTTAGCTGTCTGTATCGTATTGGTGAGGGCATTATTAAACTCTTCTCTCTGATTATCCAGATGGGCATCATAACGCTCAAAGGCTTCCATGGCAGGATTATCATCAATTTGAATTGCCTCATCCACTTCAGAAGCCGATTTTCCCTCAGCAAACAGATCCCTGGCTGTTATCAGTGCCGTGCTGTACCCTTCAATTGTATCATGGATAATATGCAGATCATTTACCAGGTCTTCTTCAATTCCCGGCATCAGGAGAAGAATTTCATAAACTTCTGAAAATTCCTGATAGCTCTTCTCTCCCATTGTGATGTATTTCTCATCCTGCCGGAGAATATAATTCTTGAAATGGTGAATCATTCCGCCGTACCCGAGGGTTGATTTCAGTTCCAGAAGAAAACCTTCTGTCCTTTCTACAATTAGAATATATTCTTCCCAGTGTGATTTGACTTTCTTCAGGCTGAAGAACTCAAAACCGCCCAGAAGCATCATACTCACAAGAAATATAAGTGAAAGATTGACCAGTTTGACATTGATGGTCATCAGTGTTTTTTTTCTACCTTTTGTTGAGTTTTTTGACATGCAGATCCGCCCGTTTTCTCTGTGGAGTTTTTTTATACAGACACAAAAGTAATATTTGAAACACTGGAAGGATATCCGGGCTGTATAAAAAATAAGTTAATAATAACAACGGGCGATCATTATTATGCAAATTGCAGGTAAAAGGACTGTAAACTATGTAAAACCTTTTCGTTCACAGTCATACTGTCCCGGACTGTTTTTACAGCCCGGGGGGAAGATCAATGGTTCATCTTCTTCATAATCTCATCCAGGGGGACTCCCCCCATTCCCCAGTTTTCTCTGGGATTTTCTTTGATCAATACAGTAAAGGAGCTTTCGGGGATACTGGTAATCTCCGCGGCTGTGGCTGTCAGTCTCTTGATGAGCTCTACCTTGTTTTCTTTTGAAACAGTTCCTGCTTCCATAATAATACTGGGCATATTCACCCTCCTGTTCTTGGATTGAAACTTATAACCGGTCATTTAGTTTCCATGGAAACATAATAAGCATAATTTAGTTTCCCCGTCAACTATTTTCAAAAAAAAGATTCCCTGGAAACTATTTCATCTTCATTTTCTATGTTAATTTATTCACATGATTCCATCTTGTTCAGGAGAGACCCATGGATAAAGCAGAAATGGCACCCATTGTTATCGGAAAACTGATGAATATTGGAGGAATGCTTCAAAAACGGGCTAATCTGATGCTTGCCCCGTTTCAACTGAATCAGCAGCAGTACTCTATCCTTTTTTCCATATACCAGGAAGACCGGGTACAGCAGAAAAATGTCATCAATAAACTGATGCTTGAAAAAGCCCATGTGTCCAAAGTTGTAAAAAAACTGCATTCCATGGATCTCATCGACATAGAGCTTTCTGAACAGGACAAGCGCTCCTCCTGGCTGATGATTACAGATAAGGGAAAAAAGCTTGTTCATAAAGTCCGCGGCGTTTCAGCAGACTGGAACAAACAGTGGACAGGAGAACTGGATATGAATCAGATGAATCAGCTGCTGGAAAGCCTGACAATGATCCAGAATGTATTCAAAGAGAAAGCTCTTCATTAGTGCCGGACTCTCTATTGGGGATCAGGATTTTCCAGCCAGAAAACGGGCTGTGTTAACATTCCTTACTGTCATAAGCTGGTACTCTCTGGTCCCCGTAATCTTGCTCAAACGGCTCTTGTTATATTCCTTCTTCTGAATATTCCAGATGATAGCCCCTTTTACATAGCGAATATCCATATACTCTTTCATTAAAGGAAGTTTTTCTATGGTATCCGGGCTGTCGATTTCTGGAAAAAGATAGGCGATATCCGTCTTCTGTTCGGCGTTATTCTCCCATTCAGGAGGTATGGCCTCTGCTATCCGTCTGGCATCCTTCCTGTTCAGAATCAATGTACTGATCTCAAAACCGAACTCCTTCTGCAGCAGACCGGGAATCTCTTTCTGGACCGATCCCTGCTCCCGGGAGGATGAGAACAGAACATTTCCCGAGTTCAGATAGGTAGAGACCTCTGTATATCCGGATGCCTCAAAAAGAGCTTTCAGCCGCTTCATTTCGACTTTCCTGTTGCCCCCCACATTAATGCCTCTCAGCAGTGCTATATATTCCATATTTCAAGTATAGCTCTAAATTCCTGAATATTTGTTCAAAAATAAACTTTCATAAACTGGCCATAAAAATGAAATACTGTTAGGATTTGCCGGTCATGAAAAAAGCACTATTCATTGTTCTGCTCTCGGGCAGTCTTTTTACCATAGCTCTCTTTGCCCTTCCCCGTCTTTTAACTCCTCCCGCGATAAGGGAGATGAGCAGACAGGTTGACAGCCTCCCTCCCCTGCCAGGTGAGGTACTCACAGATATTGTCTATAAAAGAGAAATACCCTTTCAATCCTTTAAACTGGATATCTACTATCCCCTGAACTCTGCCTCATCATTGTACAAAAGCTATATTGCTGATGAAGATCCGGTGCTGGTTTTCATTCACGGAGGCTCCTGGATACATGGTGATAAAAAACTGATCCGAATTGTTGACCCATTTCTGCAGAAGCTCCGGGAATGCGGGATTGCTGTAGTGGCTGTGGATTATACGGCAGGATTGACTGGAGGTTTGTCAAAGCCCATTGAAAACTGCCGGGATGCCCTGCAGTGGCTGGGAGAGAATGGCCGGGAATACGGCTTGAATCCGGATTATCTTGGCTTATACGGTGTTTCAGCCGGAGCTCATCTGGGAATGATGGCCATCCCCTCCATTCAGGACAATCCGGAACTGGACTTGAAATTTGTTCTGGAGGAATTCGGACCGGTGGATCTGGTATTTATGGCCGGTGGGGATGCCTTTGATGCTTCATCCCTGTTTAACGCTTTTCCCAGAAGGATATTAAAAAAATACAGCCCTCTTCATCTGGTTAATGAAAACTGGCCCCCTTTTCTGATTTTTCACGGAACAGCTGACCGGACAGTGGCATTAAACCAGTCCGAACTTCTTTCCCGGAGGCTGACACAGTATGGGGTTCCCCATACCCTGCAGATTGTACCCGAAGGCGACCACGGCTTTTTCAACAAGTCCCAGGCGTACTGGCGGCAGCTGGAAGATCAGTGTATGGATTTTTTACTGCCCCGGTTTTTCCCGGGAGAATCATACAGTCTTTCTGTCAAATGAATGGACAGGCAAACTTCCTGTGAACCAATCCCCTGCAACCACCATAAGAGTAAAAAATACCCTGTACCATCTTGCTCTTTCACCGAATACATGAACACTAAAAGAATGATAGCCATAGATACACATACCCACTCCATTGCCTCGGGCCATGCCTATTCCAGCCTGGAAGAAATGGCCCGTGCCGCCTTTGACAAGGGTCTGGGGGGATTTGTTTTAACCGACCACTCACCGGGAATGCCCGGAGGAGCCCACCTGTACCACTTTTACAATCTCAGAGTCCTTCCCAGGACCATTCACGGTGTTTCTGTTTTCCTGGGAGCAGAAGCCAATATCATTAACTATGACGGAGAAATCGATCTGGAAGATGATGTGCTCAACTGCCTGGAACTGGTCATTGCCTCCTTCCATATTCCCACCTGTTCCATCGGGTCTGCAGAGGAACACACAAGTGCCCTGCTGGGAGCCATGCAGAACCATCACGTCAAGGTCATCGGCCATCCCGACGACGACCGCTATCCTTTTGATGTGCAGGCAGTGGTCAGAGCTGCCGGAGAGACAAAGACTCTACTGGAGATGAACAACACCAGCCTGAGCCCCAGAGGATTCCGTGTCGGTTCCCGGGGAAATTATATAAAACTGCTCAATGAATGCCGGAAGCAGGGCGTGATGATTACACTGGGCAGCGACGCCCACTACAGCTCCCGGGTGGGAGAATGCGATTACAGTGAAGCTCTGCTGAAGGAGCTGAACTTTCCGGAAGAACTGATTGCCAACAACTCGCTGGAGAGATTCCTTGATGTGACGGGTATCCGTCTTTAGTCTGCTTCAGGGGCTGCCGGCCCGGGGCCGGACAGGCTCTCCGCTGTAACTGCTGACCGGCTGTCCTGATCCGGCTCTGTCCCGCTGCCGGGGCCAGCCGGCAGTTGCCGCTGCGATCCTTCAGCCGGAGAGGATTACTCCGCCTGTCTTTGATAAACCCTCAATCCCTGATTGTAATAGGTTCTCATACAGATAGCGCAGCCATAGGCTTCCGGATAGTAGATATGGGCCTGCTCCATGGCATCAAAATCATTCATGGCTTCAAAATCAATCCTGTTATCAGGGATATCCAGAAACAGGCAGTTGTCCTTATGAACCTCATGATGTCTTTTTTTATCTACACAGTACTGCGGCATTTCAGAACTCCTTCAAGATAAGATGCCGGAAACACACCGGTATAAATCTACCTTAACTCCGCTCTGCCTGTTGTAGAAGACTAA
The DNA here is from genome assembly GCA_028532905.1 of Spirochaetales bacterium. Lineage (GTDB taxonomy): Bacteria > Spirochaetota > Spirochaetia > DSM-2461 > DSM-2461 > Oceanispirochaeta. Next base: position 11,645 of record JAQQAM010000245.1, on the reverse strand, counting down.
CTTTAGTTAGTGATTACAGAAAAAAGGACTCTCAAGCCGTATTAAAAGGATAATCGTACTAGAAAAATCAGATTTTTTTGATTTATAAATGCAAAAGCCCCGAAAGCAGCTCCGGGGCTCAGTCAGAGGTTCAACCCTGAGTAGACCTCCTAGAATTTTCCCACATTCACCGATTCTTCGGGAACAGGCTCACTGTTTTCCCAGTGTTCCACAATCAACCCCTTCTCGATTCTGAAAATATCTGCTTTACACAGCTCCTGCCCGTTTGTACCGTTCTTCAGCATCACTCTGCATAAAGTGGCCACAAAGTTGCCCTGACCTACAGTCAGAGCGATATCCTCATACACCTGGGAAGGCGCCGGTGACTGCACATTCCGGGCCAGAACATCATAACCGTCTTCCCCCTTAGCACTATGTTCCACAAACTGCTCCCGGGAGACATACTGATCCAGTTTGGAAGGATCACCACCGGCCATCAGAATATTCCGGATATAGTTTGTCACCAGTTTTTTGTTCTCATCTGTTTTCTCAAGATCTGTCACCTTGGTGCTGCCGTCAACAGAACTGTGGCCCGAAGTGTTCTTCTCATTAAAAGGAGCTATCACATCCCAGTGTTCAATGATTTTCTCATCATCATCGGTATCAAAAAAATCAGTAGTGACCCACCGGGCCTCCCCTTTATTGATATTCTGATAAGCCTGGATAAAAACATTCCGGCCGTCTTCCAGCTTTCTGATGAGCTGAATATCCCGGTAGGGATTCCGTTCTACAAAGGGACCGAAAAACTCGATAAATCCCTCTTTGCCGTCCCGGACACCCGTGCTGTGCTGTGTATAACGAGCCCCGGTGTACTTGTTCACAGCTTCCACATAATGACCGTCCCGTATCCCTTCCAGATACAGATTTTCCGCATTTTTCAGTTTCTGACTCATATCATGCTCCTTTGTTCTTTCTGTTCTTTCCAACAGGCCATTTCACCTTCCCGAAGCCCAGGGTGTCATCTACAGGACACACATGTATACACTTCATGCAGTTGATGCACTGCCCGTTTCGCACCTGATCGCAGGCTGAGACTTCAATGTTCATAGGACAGGCCTTGTCACATTTTCTACAGCTGATACAGCTGTCTTCATTCCGTTTAACTGAAAAGAGTCTGGTCATGCTCAGGACACCATACTTGGCAGCTTCCGTACACAGATAGTTGCAGAAAGGTCTCTCAAAGAAGACAGAAATCAGAAGAAAAGAGCCCATTATCCACAGAGACAAAACAGAGGCAGCCCGGCCGCTTTGATTCATAAACTGTCCCATAAACGTACCGTATGCATTGACCGGTGTAAGCAGAGTATCAGCAATACCGATGATCAGAATCACAAACAGAAAATAGCGCAGATATTGCAGATATTTTTGTATGGCACGGGGCATTTTCCATCTTTTCTTAAAGAGTTTACGACCGATTGTTCCTGTCAGTTCCTGAAGTGTGCCATACGGACAGACCCAGCCGCAGAAAAAGTTCCCAAACAGTAGAGAGGCTGGAAGAAGAATAAGAAGAACCATTCTCAGATTCATATATATTCCTCCCGCAAGGAGGGCTATAAACAACAGCTGAGATCCCAGTCGGGCCAGCTGTACTCTTTTATGTTTTGATTCGTTTTTCTTTTTATCCATTTATAATTCCCATAATATCAATTTTTTATTTCAATAAAATAAAGAACATAAAGTGAGAATTAAAGGTAAGAAACAGCTTATTTATGGTAATAATGAACCGAAAACAACCTACTTCAATGAGTCTTTAAACTCACTGGGTGACTGCCCTGTATAGCGCTTGAAGAACTTGGACATATTGGAGGGCTCGTCAAAACCCAGATAATCTGAAATTTCGTATTTGCGGAGTTCTCCCAGACTCAACAGTCTTTTGATTTCAGTGACGATTCTCTCTATGATTACTTCTTTAGCTGAAAGACCGACAATATCCCTGGTGGCACTGTTTATTTTTTTTTTGGAAACTTTTAACAGTTCTGCGTACACATCCACATGACGGATGGCCGTAAAATTCTCTTCCAACAGCTCTCGGAACCGACTATAGGTTTTGAACTGAGATGATTGAAAAAGAGCTTTGTCTACCTTTGAATAGCTTTTAACAGACACAAGAAAGGACTGAATAAGGGAGGTGATAAGAAGATCGTCAGGATTGTCTTTTCCGTACTCTCCAAAAATTAGCTCCACAAGAGTTCTGTTTACAGTTCCCTTTTCATTGTTTATCAAGACAAGGGGAGTACGGATAAACTCATTAAAAAACTCATTCAGAAACTGACTGTATCCACCGGGGGAGCTATAAAAATGGGGTTCATTGAATAGTAGTAGATATCCCTGAACATCCCGTCCGATTTCAAAATGATGAACCTGGTTTTTCTGAAGAACAAGGATTTCTCCTTTTTGATATTCATAGCGTTGAAAGTCTATAAAATGAGCTCCCACTCCTTCTGTGATATATAGAATCATCCAGAAATTGAGGCGATAGTTCCTCGTTATATGTGCCTTGTCTTTTGTATTAAAAAAGTGCTGCAAATCTACAATCTCAAAATCAGAGTGGACTCTATTCCGGTTATGATAATCAAGCCTTTCTATAGTATCCATAATGTTTCTGATTCTAAAATCAGTTCCTATCTCCTAATAACAGTAGTAGATTTTAATTATATCACATGCATTACAGGCAAAGAAATCTACCGGAGTTCATTGCAGTAGGACTCCGGTTCATTTTCAAAAAACTATAATCCTTCAGCTTTCATTTCTACGGGTAAATATCTATAATAATGACTCGTTTATATTATCGGACGATAGGACTTATTTTGCACAAAAGGTACTGTTTCAGCGCTGTATTATTTATTTTTAGTCTTGCTTCACTTTATTCCCAGTCCCCTGTCATTCTTCAGAAGGGAACCGGTAAGTATCCTCTGGGTAAAGAGCTTCAGTATATAGAAGACCAGGAGGGTCTGCTTTCCCTGGAACAGGTTATGGGAGAGGAAAACAGGAAACTCTATCAGAATTCACAAGCGGCCAATCTTAATTTTGGTTTTACCAGGTCTGTAATCTGGATCAGATTCCTGGTCCAAAACCCCTTTAACGACAGTAAAGAACTCATACTGGAATATGCTCACCCCCATATGGATCTGGCAACCCTTTATATCATTCCAGAAGAGGGGACTAAAGAGGTGTACCAGGGTGGAGATTTGTTTCCCTATTCCCACAGACAACTGGATTATAAAAACCTGATTTTTGACCTGACTGTACCTCCCATGTCCAGCACAGAAGTCTATATGAAGTTTCAAACCAAAGGATCTATGCAGATTCCCCTGACACTCTGGACTACAGATGCCTTTATTGAACGGGTTAATAAAGAACAGTTTCTCTTTGGATTGTACTTCGGTATCATGATTGCTCTTCTATTTTACAATCTGTTTCTTTTTATTACCCTGCAAGACAGAAACTATCTATTTTACATCCTCTACATGTTCTTCTTCATACTGGTACAGCTTGAGATATCCCGTTATGACATGGAGTACCTGTGGCCGGATGCTACTGGTTTTGCCAATATAAGCTTTCCCATGTTTTATAATCTTGCTTTTTTCTCTGCAGCTCTGTTCACAAGAAGCTTTCTGTCCACTCGTGTGAATACACCTGTACTGGACAAAGTCATACTGTTTCTGATGGGAGTTGGTTGTATTGGATTCTGCTTGACAGTTTTTGTAAGTTACAATGCCGGTTTTTTTCCTGTGCTGTATATACTGGCTATTTTTGAGCCTCCCATTCTTCTGATAGCCGGTATTAGCTGCCTCAGAAAGGGGTATAAAAAAGCCAGATTATTTATTATTGCCTGGACGGTACTCATCATCAGTTCATTTATTTTCAATCTGCGGAACCTTACAGTCTTACCAAGTGTCTTTTTTACTGATTATGCTCTATATTTCGGATCTGCTCTGGAAGCCCTGTTTCTATCCTTTGCTCTGGCCAACCGAACCATTGAACTGGAGCGATCTAACAGACGATTGGAGCAGATATCCCACATAGACGGTCTGACAGGTCTTTTTAACAGACGTTTTTTTGACAGGAAACTGACAGAAGAATGGAAAAGACAAGCAAGAACCGGCCACACCCTGTCTCTGATTCTCTGTGATATTGATCATTTTAAGTTATTTAATGATACATATGGACATCCGGCTGGTGATGAATGCCTTAAGAAAATTGCTGCCGTGCTGAACTCGAATCATCTGAGAGATCAGGACTCAACAGCCCGGTATGGAGGAGAAGAGTTTGCCATTATTCTACCGGACACAGATAGAAAAGGGGCTCTTATGGTCGCTGAAAAACTCCTTGACGATATCCGCCAACTCAAGATTCCCCATAGTTCATCATCAGTTTGTGATTGGGTGACAATGAGTATGGGAGTAGCCAGTACTGTACCTCTGAATGAAAATAAACCATCAGATTTACTCTCAGCCAGTGACAAAGCACTGTATAAGAGTAAAGAGAATGGTAGAAACAGGGTAACAGAAGCCTTTGAGTTTTTGTAATTCCCGTATTTTTTTCTTAGGATTAAATTACATGGGAATACGTTTGGAGACGGAAAAACTAAAATCGCTTCTCTCACAATCCTGGCCCCTCGAGTTCAGTGGTGAAAATGCTCATCTTGAGAAAGATTTTAAGAAAGAATTTCTAAGCCGTTCGGCCGTGTTCACCAGACTGGCACTTTGTATAGGCCTTATCTTTTATTCGGTTTTCGGTTTTCTGGATGCCATCCTGGCACCGGAACAAAAATACCAGCTCTGGTTTATCCGCTATGCCGTCGTCGGCCCCCTGCTGATCATTCTTATACTGGTCTCTTTCCTGAAACCCTTTCGGAAATCAAGCGAAATACTCGGTGTTATCGCCCTGATCGCTGCGGGTTCAGGAATCAGTATTATGGTGGCCATCAGCAGACCGCCGGCGTCCTATTCCTACTATGCCGGGATTATTCTGGTCCTGATGCTGGGCTATGGATTTGTCAGAATCAGATTCAAATGGGCCGTTCTGACTGGCTGGCTGAATGTGCTGATCTATGAAATCATAGCCATTTTTATTGTGAATACTCCCCGGGAAACCCTGATCAACAACAATTTTTTCTTTATCAGTGCCAATCTGATTGGCATGCTGTCCTGCTATGCCGTGGAGTTTTATATCAGACGGAATTATCTGTTTGCCATCATGCTGAAAAAAGAAAGAGAGACGGTCAGTCATCTGAATGAGAATCTTGAAAAGATTGTCAACCGGAGAACCGCTGAACTGGTAGATGTCAATCAGACTCTCACAAAGGAGATTGAAGCCCGGAACAACGCTGAAGAGGAGAGCAAAGAACTGGAGACAAAACTACAGCAGGCTCAGAAAATGGAATCCATCGGTATTTTTGCCGGGGGTATTGCCCATGATTTCAATAATATTCTGACCTCCATTTTAGGGTATTCTGAACTGGCTCTGGACATATCCGAAGAGGAGTCAGAGATGGAAAGCCACCTGAGTATGATCTTCTCCTCTGCCCAGAGAGCCAAAGAGCTTGTGAGACAAATACTTTCATTTGCCAGAAAATCGGAACAAAAAGTCGAAGCTATCCGGGTGGATCTTATACTGGAAGAAGTGCTGAAGTTCATCCGCTCCACCCTGCCGGCGACAATAGAGATTAAACAGTCTATTAATTGTGATGCCTGCATTATGGGAAACAGCACCCAGGTTCATCAGGTGTTTATGAATCTCTTTACCAATGCTGCCCAGGCCATGGGAACAGACAGCGGTGTTCTGGATGTAAAACTAAATTGCATAGATGCCCGGCAGCTTGATGATACCAGTCTGATTTGCCAAGCCAGTCAGTATATTGTCATACAGATTGAAGATACGGGATCAGGTATACCGGAAGACAAACTGAATACTGTCTTTGAACCCTATTTCACCACAAAAAAGATGGGAGAAGGAACAGGGCTGGGACTGGCTGTTGTTCATGGCATTATCAGCAGTTACGGAGGACAGATCCATGTTAAGAGTGTTGTAAATGAAGGCACAGAGTTCACCATCTATCTGCCTGTTACAGAAAAGCGGGAAGACTCTCTATCCGGTAAAATGATCGGACTGCCCGAAGGAAATGAGAGGATTCTTCTTGTAGACGATGAGCCTCTCATAGCAAATTATTCTGAATTGATACTTAAGGATCTTGGTTATTCAGTGACCTCTGTCACCGACAGCCGGCAGGCACTGACTCTGATTCAGGAGAAGTCCCAGGATTTTGATTTGCTGATTACTGATATGATGATGCCTCATTACAACGGGGAGCAACTCTGTGATAAAACAGCTGATCTCCGACCGGATCTGCCTATGATTATATGCTCTGGTTATTCAGATAATGTACTGTCATCAAAAGCAGTAAAAAACAACAAAAGAACTTATTTGAGTAAACCTTTTTCAAGATCCGAAATAGCCCAGGCGATTCGAAGAGCACTTGAATAGAGCCGGTAACCCGGCTCCATCAATCAACAATAATACAGGACCCCTTACGTTTTTTTAAATCCAACATTTTTAAATCATCATATTTACATCTGTTTGTTTAAATTTTCCCTCAGCAAACCATGTCTTCTGACAGAAACATATCTATTTTTATCATGATTATATTGATATGAGAATATTAACTTTAGTTAGTATTCAATCTTAAAGGAAATAAATCTATTTCTTTACATAATAAAGAGATAATAAGTATTAGCTTTCATGATAAGATATTTAATAAATTATTAAATACCCCGTTTCATTTATTATCTTATTAAAAGCTGTTTAAAATCTAAACGTTTTCACTAGAACTTTTAATATCAAATAATCGCATAGATCAGATGTAATCCCAATATACTTTGCCATTCCTGACCACATTACTTATATTTAAGTTATGTTCAGGAGCCTAAACATTTCCCGGGGAATTTATATGCTCTCAGCAGGATTCCTGCTGATTATACTGCTTACCTCCCCTGCTGATGCCTCAGAAGCATCTTTACCACCACTCCTCAAAAGATCAGAGCAGTTTACAACACGGGACAGAAACCAGACACCCGATCTGTCTGCTGCCGTGCCGGTCTATTTGGAGTCCGGGCAAAATACAGAGATACGCAGAGAAGGCATCTATCTTCTGAAAGGTGATTACCGCAATACAACTGTGATCATTGATGCAGACAACAGGACTCACAAAATACAGCTGATTCTGGACAGCCTCGTCATCAGCAACAGGAATGCTCCGGCTATCTATGTAAAATCTGCAGACAAGGTATTTCTGACAACAATAAACAGCCGCAACAGTCTGACAGTCGAAGAACCCTTCCTGCCGGATGGAACGACCAATACGGATGCGGTTATTTTCTCCCGATCGGATCTGACCCTCAACGGCAAAGGAACACTGCAGATACGCTCTGTGGGGGGAAACGGCATCTCATCAAAGGACGACCTGAAAATAACCAGCGGGACCTATGTGATAAATGCAGAATCAGACGGCCTGGAAGCCAATGACTCGATCCGCATAGCCGGGGGTGAACTCACCATCAACGCCGGAGCCGATGCCCTTCACAGTGAAAATGAAGAGGACCATTCCCTGGGGTATATATATATTTATGACGGAGAGCTCAATCTCAAAGCCGGAGATGATGCCATCCGGGCTAACAGTTTTATTCAGATAGACGGCGGCCGAATCAGCATCAGTGACAGCTACAAAGGCCTGGAAGCCACCCGCATCAGAATAAACGGAGGGACCCTTGCAATTTATTCATCAGATGACGGCATCAATGTGACGGCAAAAACACCTGGAACCGTGATTCTGGAAATATATGGAGGGGATATCTCTGTTGAAGTGGGAAGCGGCGATACGGATGCCTTTGATGCCAATGGAGACTTCTCCCTTTTGGGCGGCACCATCCGCATTACATCTCCCCGTTCCGCTTTTGATGTTGACGGGCGGGTCCGGTACACCGGTGGTAGGGTGATAATTAACGGAAAAACTGTAGATGCCCTACCCATTACCAGCAGAGGACCGGGAAGCCTGAGATATGTGGAGAAAAGCGGGGGTTAAGGGTGTTTGGGGCCGCCGGGCTAATTTAATGAATGAAAGATAATCTAAATTGATCCCAAAAGCTAAAATCTTAGTCTCAGTAAAACTCTGATCTACTCAGCAGAAAAACTTCTTTATAATAGGAATGGGTATAATTATCAGTTAATGCACTACCAGAGTCTTCATATACTCAGGATTGTTTTTTAATAACGCCAGAAGTCTGGCTGCCGGGCCTTTAGGTGTATTCCTCTCAGCTTCCCAGGCCTGCACGGTTTTTACTGACGTTCCCATCATTTCTGCAAAAGCTGATTGTGAAAGATGAAGACTCGTTCTGATTTCTTTTATTTTATCTGAATCAAATGTTTCTGTTTCTTTAAATCTGATTCTCTGCCTGACATTTCCTGTTAGATTGATCGTTCCATCCTGATGTTGTTTTACTTCCTTCAGGCTATCTACCAGGTCACTAAATAAGTCATTGTCCATATTGTACTCCTCAAGTTATCGATATCAGTTTAATGTTTTAACAATAGCCTTCAGCATCTTTTTCTCTTTCCCGCTTAGATTATCTTTTTCCTGTTTTGAAAAAACTACAAGCAAGTAAATTCTATATCCATCATTGCTGCTATAGTAAAAACAAATCCGGGAGCCCCCTCGTTTCCCTTTATTACCGGGTAAGGGAAACCTTAACTTTCGAACTCCACCGGTACCTTGAACAATCGGATAAAGATCAAAATTATCAGTCAGGATTTCTTCCAATTCTTCTTTATCCTGCTCTTTATACCCAAAGGATTTCCATCTTTTAATAAATGGTGTAGTCCATAAAATTTCTATTTCGTCTTTATTCAGCATTTTCTGCTCCAGGCGTCTATAGAAACTTCCGAGGACTATACTATTATATAGTATAGCAAATACAGTACGAATCCTCAAGAAGCTTTATTTGTCATACAGTAGAATTGTGACCCTTGCTTCAAAAAGATGTTGTTTTGCTGGTAATGATTTGTATAGGAAAAGATTTTTTTGGTCATAATGATACTAGGGACCGCCGGGCTTTGCCCGGACAGGCTTTCCGCTAAAACTGCTTTACGGCTGCCTTTTTTCGGCTCTGTGCCCGCCGCCGAGACAGCCAGCAGTTGTTTCTTAATCCTAACAGCGCTCTAAAGAGAGCCCCGGCAACTTTCACGGTTAGGCCTGAGGAAATCCTTCGGCTGAAATTATAATCTATCAGTTATTGTGACATTCACCCAATCAAGAACCATTTCCGTGATCTCTTTGATTTCTAAGTATTCTACTTCATCTACTGGAACATAGTCGCCGGGATATCTCGTCTGTACAGCATAACTGTTCAACGTGATGACATCTTTTACATTTAAAGGGACTTCTATCTTTGACTCAATCTTCTGAAGAAGTATACCAAACGAATGAGTTTTGGGAGGTTCAATATCAAAATGAATCAGAACTGCTTTTAAAGCTTTTTCACATGCTTGTTGTAGTTGAAAACAAAGATCTTCATAAAAGATCCCATCCTCCTTCTCGACAACTCCGAGTTTATAAGAACTCTCAGCACGGTCAAGCCAGAGTTTTACAGAATCATTCATACAAAATGATTCCCTCTTCATTGATATTTTTATAGATGAAACCAGTTGTGGCGATATTTTTCTTCATTTTCTCTGAAGAAGCTGCTACAAGATCGATATCCTTATCAATATGCTCTTCATAAAATTGTCTATATAACCTTGTCGTTATTTTTCTTTCATTCTCATTTGAATCTTTGAGAATAAAGATATCATAATCACTGTTTTCAGAACTATCACCGCGAGCTCTCGAACCGAAAAGGATAATTTTACTGGGGGAGACAGTTTTTACTATAATATCAACAATTCTATTTAGAGTAGGATCATTTTGTTTGTGGACAACCATATATTTATCTCCCCAATCAATTTTATTATATCATGCTATTATTTTCTATACATAAATTGTACCAGACATCTTCATTCACCATTCTTAACTGTCTGGTGATTGGTATTTTCTTCTGAATCCGTCTCTACATATTCTACCCAAAGATCAGTCACCTTTATCCAGGAACACGGCAGTGTAGGCCTCCCTGAAAGAACATCCACCACACAAAAATCATTTCAGGATTCAACTCCGTTAATAGGAGCCTTACCGACAAGCCCACGATCTTCCCAGACTTTTACCAGAAGCTCCATGGCATCCGGGGACATGGCTCCGGTCCGAAGCAGTTTATCATCATAAAAATCCTCAGGGTAATTGCGGTCCCGAATGTAGGCTTCTGATCCTCAGGGAAAAACCTGATCCACTTTCTCTCTCAGAAGAATAAGGGATATGAATTCCAAACGAACTGCCATAAATGACTCCAATTAGTTAGTTATTTATAATAGGTTATATGATTCACAAGTCCTGCAGCCAATTACTGAATGGACTGAATACTCTCACATGCGTTTTCCCTCTCACCATCTGTCTCAGCTCTCTTTTGGATGAGTAATTAAGAATGGCTTTAAATGGTTCTTCCGGACAGGTTTCCAACCCATTGACTGATGCTTTCAGAAAATTATCCCAATAGTAGATTGTTTCACCCTTCTCTGTCTGTTTGGTGTTATCATCCCGGGAAAACAGAGGAAGGCCTGTCTTCTCCTGATACCATTTACTTAATTCTGAAACAGCTTTATCTGGGAGTAATACACTGTTATAAAAAAATGGATAAAGAGAGCTTTTAAAGTTTCTTCCACAGCCTGGACACTGTCCCATAAATCTTTTACGGAACGGCCGCTTTATTTCATAAACTGATGGAATTAATAAATACTCCTCATCGGACATACATTTTTTAACCAAATGATCATTGCATGATGAACAATGCGTATTATTTTTCCTGTACTGCACAGTTCTCCATCGAAATACGGTATCAGAATGATAAATATCCTGTCCTGAAAATTGGAACCTTGTGCCTGGCAGAAATAATAATGATCCATAAGGTGTACCTTTCAGATTCTCCTCATTAGCACTGTTTAAATAGTCCGAATGATGCTTCAGGAAATTGGTACGCCTTAAAAAACCTGTAAACTTTAATACTATGGGATTCATTTTCTTTCTTAGTTTGAGACTCCATGAGGGGTGCGTAAAAAGGTCTTCCACAAAATCATAGTGAAAAACTCTTTCCAGAAAGTCACAAATTGGTGTTTTCATTTTCCGACCCTGTTGAAAAAGACACGTTCAAAATGAAGCTTAACATCCCGGGGAGTATTGCCCTTTATCAGACTTAGACATCCATCCCTAATAATCATCTTCCTCAAAAGGTCTACCCCTGTTTCCCTGGACCGGCTGATCTCAAAGGAGACAAACTTTTCCAGATTTTCTGCTGACCATCCGTCCAGAACCAAAGTCAGCACTGCCCGGAAGAAGCGGTCTTCCATTCCATCAGGATCATGTTCTTCATAAATACCCAGAAGACCAATCCGCACAGCTGTATCATGAAGCCTGTATATAAAATCCAGGATTGGAATCAGCTCCTTTAATTCGGATTCCTCACAGG
>JAQQAM010000244.1 GCA_028532905.1 Spirochaetales bacterium | reverse complement strand
CCGGATAGCCTGACCCCGGCCGCTGCAGGGGCCGGGGGAACAGCCCCGCTCAGAATCACCGAATCTCAGACACTTTTCTATTGCCATTTTCCGGTTCAGGAGATTATACTGCCGTCTATGAGCAACGACACAATTAAACAGATTCTGAAAAAAACCGAGAGCATCGGGAATGAAATAAGCGTAGACGGCTGGGTGAGAACCAAAAGAGATACCAAAGAGATCGCTTTTGTGGCACTGAATGACGGATCCTGCATGAACAACCTGCAGGTTATTGCGGATAAAAGCGAAATATCCGAGGACATCCTTCACAGGCTGACCACCGGAGCTAGCTGCTCGGTGACGGGTACTCTGGTGGAATCTCCTGCCAAGGGACAGGCCGTGGAGCTTCAGGCATCGGCCATTGAGGTCCTGGGGGACTGTCCTTCCGACTACCCTCTGCAGAAGAAAAGGCACTCTTTTGAATTCCTGAGAGAAATGGGACATCTGAGGGCCAGAACCAATACCTTCGGCGCGGTGGCCCGTGTGCGGAATGCCCTGACCATGGCTGTGCATAATTTCTTTCAGGAGAATGAGTTCTTTAATGTGCATACGCCTCTGATTACCGCCAGCGATACAGAAGGGGCAGGGGAAATGTTTCAGGTGACCACCCTTCCTTTCGAAACCTTTGACAGCTCAAAGGGCATCGATTATTCCCGGGACTTTTTCGGTAAAAAAGCATCCCTGACTGTGAGCGGTCAGCTCTCTGCCGAGACCTATGCCACGGCTCTGGGACGGGTGTATACCTTCGGTCCCACCTTCCGGGCGGAAAACTCCAATACCTCCCGGCACCTGGCGGAGTTCTGGATGATCGAGCCTGAGATGTCCTTTTGTGATATCAACGGCGATATGGATCTGGCCGAAGATTTTCTCAAATATGTGCTGAACTTTGTACTGGAAAACTGCGCTGAAGATATGGAGTTTTTCAATAAATTCGTACAGAAGGGGATCATTGACGACTTGAAAGCGGTGATCAACTCGGATTTCACCAGAATCAGCTACACCAAAGCCATTGAACAGCTGGAAGCCTCGGGCAGGGAATTCGAATTCCCAGTCTCCTGGGGAATCGATCTGGCGTCAGAGCATGAAAAATACCTGACCGAAGAAGTCTACAAGGGTCCTGTAATCATCACCGACTACCCCAAGGATATCAAGGCTTTTTATATGAAACTCAATGAAGACGGAAAAACCGTCCGGGCCATGGATGTCCTTGTCCCCCGTCTGGGTGAGATAATCGGTGGCAGTGAAAGAGAAAACCGTCATGATGTTCTTTTAAAGCGCATTGAAGAGATGGGTCTGGAGGCCGAAGACTACTGGTGGTATCTGGACTTGAGAAAATTCGGAACCGTGCCTCATGCAGGATTCGGTCTGGGCTTTGAGCGCCTGGTGCAGTATACAACGGGAATGGCCAATATCCGGGATGTGATTCCCTATGCCCGTTCTGCCAAAAACTGCGAATTCTAGGCAGGCGAAACCAAGACTATGATGCATCTGCTGGATTTTACCCGGGCTGAGCTGATTGACCATGTCCGGGAGACCACCGGCAGGGGCGATTTTTATGGCGATGCCCTGTTCCGGGAGCTTTACGGGAATCCCCAGAAGAAGAAGGAGCGGGCAGACAGCCCTGTGTTTCAAAAGTTTTATAATAAAATCACCCGGGAGACTCCTCTGCCGGGGATAACAGAGCGCCGGAGTGAAGAGGGGACAACAAAGTACCTTCTGCCCATGGCAGGCGGTTACAGCTCTGAGTCTGTTCTGATTCCCATGAAAAACTACAGCACCCTCTGCCTCTCCTCCCAGATAGGCTGCCGCTTCGCCTGCGCGTTCTGTGCCACAGGGCAAATGGGGTTTATCCGGAATCTTAGTGCTGCAGAGATTCTGGCTCAGGTTCTGGCAGCCCGTTTTGAACTGGGCTGTGATAATCTGCAGAATATCGTGTTTATGGGGATGGGCGAGCCCTTTGACAACTTTGAGAATGTGATCAAAGCGGTGGACATCCTTTCGGATGAGAGGGGAAGGGATATTCCCAAACGGCGGATCTCTCTCTCCACAGCCGGTCATTGTGAGGGGATCAGGAGGCTTTCCGCCCTTTGCGCCTCCCGTCCGGAGGAGAATTACCATACCCTCCACCTGAGTATCAGCCTTCACAGCGCCCTGGAGGAGACACGGAACAGTCTTATGCCCATCGGACGGCGCTATCCCCTGGAGGATCTGCGGCAGGCACTGCTGGACTCTCCCTACAGCCGGATCAAGGACGGACTGTATATTGAGTATCTGATTATCCCCGGTGTGACAGACACGGCAGCGGGTCTGGATGCCCTGAAAGCCTTTCTGGAGGGGATGGAGGCAAAAATCAACCTGATCCCTTATAATCCTGTTAAAGGGAGCCCCTGGAAAGCACCGACAAATGAAGAGACGGACCGTGTCTGGAAACTTCTGAAGGATGCGGGCTATTACTGCCGAACCCGATTGAGTAAAGGCGAAAATATGATGGCTGCCTGCGGGCAGCTCGGCAGCAGGAGTAATACAGAATGAGCACTCAGGAAAATTCCTTTAAAAAAATGACCCAGCACATCAGTGCGGGTGAATCCATCTTCAAAGAGGGGGAGATGGGAAATGTCATGTATGTCATCATGGAGGGGGAGGTTGAAATCCGCAAAAAAACGGGAAAAGCCTCCCACAAGACTCTGATCGTCCTGAAAAAAGGTGACTTTTTTGGAGAGATGGCCATTATTGAACGCAAACCCAGAACCGCCAGCGCCATTGCCCGGACCCAGTGCAAGCTGATCATGCTGGATACAGACGCCTTTTACACCATGGTGGAGAAAAGTTCCGACTTTGGTGTAAAGATGATTAAAACCCTCTCTTCCCGCTTGAGGAAAGCAGACTACCTGATCGAGTACCTTCTGGGCTCCAATGATGAAAAACAGGTGGTTATGGGGCTGGCTTCCTTTGTGAAAAGCCATCCCGAGGCCGATACGGGGGGCGGAGAGTTTAAAATCGATCTGAGGGAATTTTTAAGATGGTCCTCCCAGAACCTGGGATACAATGACCAGATGGTTCAGGAGGCCATAAAACGCCTGATTGCCCGTAAGGTGGTTATGGTTTACGATCCTCCTGCCAAAATCAGCAGTATCTTTATTTCACAGAATCTGATGTCCCGGCTGTAGACTGCCCGCCGGGAAATCTTTAGAGATACCGGTTCTGGATAAATTTCAGCTGATCCCGGAGCATGGATACTGACTTCATTTCATATCCCCTGGAAGAGGCTTCCTGCAGAGGCCTGTCGTACATATACTCAATTTCCATGGGTCTGGTATAATTGAAGTCCAGCTTCATGCTCGGCTCGTAAGGGGTCATTTTATCAGTGAAGCTCAGCATTTTATCCACCGCTTCTGCTTCAATGGTACAGCCGCAGGCTGCCGCACCTTCCACAACCTCTTCCATCAGGATTCTGACCAGATGCCGGGAATCGGGATGGGTCATCAGATCATGGGTATTGCAGTTCAGGGCAACAGTCAGGCCGTTGTAGGGTATGTTCCACAGGAGTTTCCGCCAGCGGGCTTCGTGAAGGTCATCCACCAGGGTGACAGGAACCGATGCGGCTTCCAGAAGAGCTCCCACTCTGTTTCTCAGCTCCAGGTCATCAGGGCTCAGGGCGCCCAGGGTCATCAGTCCGTAGTCCTGATGTTCAATCACAGCCGGAGCGATTTTCCGGGAGCAGATAAAGCACATCCCCCCCAGTACCGGGTTGTGGGGAAACCAGCTTTGAAACTCCTCTTCCATCCCCAGGCCGTTCTGCAGCACAATCAGGGCTGTGCCTTTATGAACCAGGGGGGCTATCTGATCCTTCAAATTTGCATTACCTGTAGTTTTCAGGGCGATCAGCAGGGCATCGGATGCAGGAATCTCCCGGGCTGTATTAAAAACTGAAGGGGTCTCCAGATATATATCCCCTTTGGGAGACTGTATGGTCAGTCCCTTTTCTTTTATATCCTGATAATCACTTCTGGCCAGGAAATGGACGGTATTTCCTTTTTCCGCAAGACGGCCGCCGTAGTAGCCTCCCACAGCGCCGGTTCCAAAAACAGTAAATGTCAAATTATTCTCCTTCAAGCAGCTCGCAGAGGCTCATATTTTCTGGTGTCATAAGCTGATAGAGGGATTTCTCCATCAGCACCCCTTCGCGCTGAGGGGTGTTGTGTCCGAATGTATTTCGGATGGCATGGATGGCAAAGTGGACCGCTCTGTCGATGGCAGCCGGCAGGCTGTCGCCCAGAAGCAGTCTTCCTGTGATAACACTGGCAAACATGTCTCCCGTACCCGGGTAGGAGGCGGGGATATGCTCAGTTTCCACCTTCCAGATCCGTTTATGAATAGTCTCATAAGCCAGAACCGTATTGAATCCTTTTTTCAGGGGAAGGCTGGTGACCACAACTCTTTGAGGGCCCATGGCAGAAAGATCTCTGAGTATTTCTTTGGCTTCAGCCATGGACAGCTCTTTTTTATAGTCTCTGTCCAGCAGAAAGCAGGCTTCCGTATAATTGGGTGTGATCAGATCGGCCCGGCTCACAAGGGTTTTCATCCCCCGGATCATTTCACTGTCCATGGGGCCGTAGAACGCTCCGTCATCCCCCAGAACCGGATCTACAGTGATCAGACGGCTGTCCTTTCCGAAATGATCCAGCAGATTTTCCATAATGCGAATTTGCCTGACAGATCCCAGAAAACCGGAATAGATACAGTCAAAACTCAAGGGAAGGGTTTTCCAGTGAGCCAGAGTCTGTTCCATAACAGCTGTGAGGTCGTGGAAAACATAGTCTTCGAATCCGCTGGTTTGAGTGGAGAGGACTGCTGTAGGCAGGGGACAGACATTAATGCCCATGGCAGATAAAACCGGCAGTATAATAGTCAGTGAAGAGCGTCCGTAGCCCGAAAGGTCATGAACCGCCGCGATACGGGGAATGGGATTATTCATGTTTTTATTTTAAATGATTGCTCTGGTAATGAGAAGATATTAATTATTTTCTCCCGTTGTCGATTATAATAGGAGATAGAACAGGAGTTGGCAATTTGAGATTAACGGCTGAAGAACAGAAAGCATTTTTTATCCTTATGGGAATGACCGGAAGCGGTGTCGATCTGTGCGATGAAGAGTCCCTGAAAAAGGCCTTCCGCAGTAAGGCGAAAACATCTCATCCCGATCTGGCTGCCCGGATGGGGAAGGACCCCCGGCTGATGCAGGTCAGGTTTCAGGAGCTCAATGATGCCTTCAATATTCTGATGGAGAGAGTACGGCGGGAACAGACTCCCTATACCACCCGCCGCTCGTCCTCCGCCGGCAGGACCGGCAGCGCCTCGGGGGCAGAGTCAACAGGCCGGGGCAGAAGAGCCGGACGTGGCAAAACAGCCGGCAACGCCAGGACAGCCGGCAGCACTAAGACAGCAGGCAGCGCCAAGACCGCAGGCAGCGCCAAGACCGCAGGCAGCGCCAAGACCGCAGGCAGCGCCAAGACCGCAGGCAGCGCCAAGACCGCAGGCAGCGCCAAGACCGCAGGCAGCGCCAAAACAGCCGGAAAGGCCAAAAACAGCCAGCAGTTCAGATCCGCCGAAACCCCGGCGGCAAAAAAACGAAGCAGATCAGAAGTTCCCGGGGGCAGCAGAAAAGCGGAGGCCACAGCCCGCAGGAAGAACACGAAAGAAGAAATCTTCTATAAGGGAAAAACCCCCGAACGAAACCTCCGTTTTGCGGAATACCTCTATTACTCAGGCTGTATCTCCTGGACCGATCTGGTGCAGGCTCTTGTCTGGCAGTACAGAAACCGCCCCAAGCTGGGAGAGATGGCCGCCGATTCCGGGCTTCTCGATTTTGCGGAAATCCTGGATATCATCAGAGCCAAAGAACCCTATGAGCTGTTCGGCGAAGCCGCCGTCCGTCTGGGATATCTGAGCTCCGGCAAGCTGGATGAACTGGTAAGAGAACAGAAACAGCTGGGACAGCCCATCGGCCACTACTTCACAGAGGCCAATATTCTCTCTTTGGACTCACTTCATAAGAAACTGAGTGAAAACCGCCGCCACAACTTTCTGTTCAGCGCCGATGAATCAGACTCATAAACTCTTCTCTTGTTGCCAGAGAGGAGTGGAAACTTCCCAGTACTGAAGAGGTCTGCATGGAGGAGTTCTGTTTCTGAACGCCCCGCATCATCATGCACATATGCCGGCATTCCATAACAACTCCCACACCTTCGGCCTGAGCCTCGTCTTTGACGGTACGGGCAATCTGTGCGGTCAAACGCTCCTGAATCTGCAGCCTCCGGCTGTAGTAGTCCACAATGCGGGCCAGTTTGCTGACACCCAGCACTTTGTCTTTGGCTATATACCCGATATGGCAGACACCGAAGAAGGGGAGCATATGGTGTTCACAAAGACTGTAGACTTCAATGTCCTTGCAGACAATCATATTATTGGCTTCCGATTCAAACACAGCATTGTTGATCACTGTCTTCAGATCCTGTCTGTAGCCGCTTGTGAGAAAATTATAGGCTTCTGCCACCCGTTCAGGAGTTTTGAGCAGGCCTTCTCTGTCGGGATCTTCTCCAATCTCGATCAGAAGTTCTCTGATCAGGCCGCTTACTTTTTCTTT
>JAQQAM010000243.1 GCA_028532905.1 Spirochaetales bacterium | reverse complement strand
GCCGGGAGAAGAGGCCCGGAATATCCTGCAGGCCGTTCCTTACTTGAAAGAGTACAATATGAAGGGCTCTGCGGAAACAGGCAGAAAAGTGGTTGTTATCGGAGGGGGGAATGCCGCCGTGGATGCCGCCCGAACCGCCGTACGCCTGGGTGCCGAAACTGTAGAAATTATTTACAGGAGAAGCCGGGAGGCCATGCCGGCCTATGCGGAAGAGATTGAAGACGCCCTGGAGGAAGGAGTGAAGCTGCACTGCATGAGCCAGCCTCTGGAGTTCCTGAAAAACAGGGAAGGATCTGTCACGGCTGTCCGCTGCCTGCCCATGGTGGCCGGCGAGTTTGACAGAAGCGGCCGCCGCCGGTCCCGAGCCTCCGAAGAGAAAGAGCAGATAATAGAAGCGGACCAGGTGATTATCGCCATCGGACAGAGAATGGATGTAAACGCCCTCTTCCCGGGGGAAAAACCCGAACTCACAGCCGCGGGATTTATGAAAGCCGATCCCGTCAGCGGAATGACCAGTATGGACGGGGTCTTTGCCGGAGGAGATGCCGCCGAAGGCCCCTCTACGGTGGTCAGAGCCATTGCCGCCGGAGAACGGGGGGCCGCAGGGATAGACCGGAGTCTGACGGGAGAAGATCATGCCTTCTGGCGCTGGGAAAAGGAGGTGGATACAGCCTTTGATCCGGATGCGGACCCCCTGCCCTATGCCCGGGAGAAGATGCCCGTTCTGGAAGCTGAACGAAGAATCCACAGCTTTGATGAAGTGGAACAGTGCTGGAATGAACACAGCGCCCTCAGGCAGGCCAAACGCTGTCTGCGCTGCGACTACGGCAAAAAAATAAGAGTCAGGGAGGAAAGTCATGTCTGAATGCATAATGAACGGTTTGGAAATCAGCTTTGATCCCGGAGAAACAATCCTCAGCGCCGCCAGACGGGAGGGAATCCGCATCCCCTCTTTGTGTTACCTGGAAGGGAAAGATCCCATGGCAGCCTGCCGGGTCTGTGTAGTGGAAATTGAAGGCGCTCCCCGTCTGGCAGCCGCCTGCTCCACTCCTCTGCGGGAAGGAATGAAGATCAAAACCAACAGCCCCAGGGTCCGGGAGTCCCGCAAGGAGCTGGTCTCTCTGATTCTGAGTGAACATGAAGGAAACTGCAGCTGGTGTGAACGGTCACAGGACTGTGAACTGAAGGCACTGGCTTTTGAGCTGGGGATACAGGACGCCCCGGAAACAGGGGAAAAACCGGTGGAGTATTTTGATGAATCCACCGAAGCACTGGTCCGGAACTCAGCTAAATGCATCCGCTGCCGGCGGTGCATCACCTCCTGCAACAGCATTCAGGGCGTGGGAGCCCTCTATCCCCAGGGCAGAGGGTTTAAAACCGAAATTGCTCCGGCTTTTTCAGGAGAACTGGCCTCTGTTGCCTGTGTGCAGTGCGGTCAGTGTGCAGCGGTGTGCCCCGTGGGAGCCATAACGGAAAAGTCCCATATTCCCGGCGTACTGGAAGCACTGGAAGATCCGGAAAGATATGTTGTGGTACAGACTGCTCCGGCCATCCGGGCGGCTCTGGGAGAGTGCTTCGGAATGCCCCCGGGCACACTGGTGACTGGCAAGATGGTGACTGCCCTGAAGCGGATGGGATTCGATGCGGTCTTCGACACCAATTTCACTGCCGACCTGACCATACTGGAAGAGGGAACCGAACTGCTCCACCGGCTGAAGACCGTGGTGAAAGAGGGAGGCAAGGCTCCCCTGCCCCAGTTTACCAGCTGTTCCCCCGGATGGATTCAGTTTACCGAATACTACTACCCTGAGTTCATGCCCCATCTGTCCACATGCAAATCTCCCCAGCAGATGTTCGGGGCTCTGGCCAAGACCTACTATGCCGGCAAAGCCGGGGTCAAACCTGAACATATGACTGTCGTGTCCGTTATGCCCTGTACGGCAAAAAAATATGAAGCCGCCAGAGAAGAAATGGCCGATAGCGGCTTCAGGGATGTGGATTATGTCCTTACAACCAGGGAGCTGGGAAGGCTGATTCTCCAGTCGGGACTGGATTTCACGGCTCTCCCGGACAGTGAAATGGACGCTCCACTGGGAATTTCGTCGGGAGCAGCGGATATTTTTGCCAATACCGGCGGAGTTATGGAGGCGGCTCTCAGAACGGTGCACGAAATTGTTACAGGACGGCCCCTGCCCGGTGAAGACCTGCATATAAAGCCTTTATCCACACTGGAAGGGATTAAGACCCTTTCTCTTGTGCTGGAAAATACAGCAGAGGAATGGATTTTTCTGGAGGGGGTTGAAGTCCGCCTGGCTGTGGCCCATGGACTCCGCAATGCGGCCTCCCTTCTGGACGCCGTGAAAGAGGGACGGGAATCCTTCCACTTTGTGGAGGTAATGACCTGTCCGGGAGGCTGCATCGGAGGGGGCGGGCAGCCCCGCCTGACAGATGACAGGGTCAGACAGGCCCGGATCAATGCCATCTTCCGGGAAGATGAAGGAAAACCCATCCGGAAATCACATGAGAATCCGGGAGTGGCCTTTCTGTACAATGATTTTCTGGGTGAACCCCTGGGGGAAAAATCCCATCATCTGCTCCATACAGAATACAGGCAGAAGAAAAAGGTACAGTTAAAAATATAAAATTCTGGTCTGATAAAAGAAGCGGCATATAACAGAATACCCCCGGCTGACAACCGGGGGTATTTCACTATATCAACAAAACAAAAGGCTTATCCGGCCATCATCTGCATGATGCCTCCGCCGTTGGTGACTCTGGTAAAACCCTGGCCCGTCATCATCTGGGCGGCATAGGAGCTTCTGGCTCCCGACGCACAGTAGACGGTTATGTCTCTGTTTTTATCCCCCAGTTCAGCCATTCTGCCGGGAACCTCATCCAGGGGAATATTCACGGCACCGGGATAGGCGCCCATGGCGAATTCCTCGGGAGTTCTGACATCCACAACAAGAGGGGCATTATCATCGGAGGCAGCAGATCCTGACTCTTCAATATCCTGCTCTTCGACGCCCGTATCATCCAGATGTTTTTCATCCGGTGTAATCCGGGGAACCTGAAGGAATCTGAGTCCTCCGGCCCATCCCAGATGATCGATACCGGGATACCCGCCGCTGATAAACAGGCTGTTGCTGTATCCGGCCAGGAGAAGCTGACGGACCACTCTGTGAGCCGTTTTGCCGTTGTCATCCAGAATGATAATGGTTGTATCCTGAGGGACCTGTTTCAGTTCTTCCAGAACCTTTTCGGGTGCCAGATTGACGGTGCCCTGAATATGTCCCTTCTGATAGCTGAAATAATCTCTTATATCGATAAGAGCCAGTTTTTTATTCTCAACGAAATCCTCTAGCTCTTCGGGGATCAGGGAGGGTCCCTGCCCGGTCATCCGGTTCTCTGCGGCAAATCCGGCCATGTTCACAGGATCGTTGGCTGAACCGAAGGGGGGAGCGTAGGCCAGATCCAGTTCACCCAGATCCTCCACAGTCATTCCCGCACTGACAGCAGCGGCAAGGACATCGATCCTCTTGTCCACACCGTCTTCACCGTATACCTGGGCTCCCAGAACTGTACCGCTCTGGAGCTCATAGATCAGCTGGATGGAAACCAGAGAGGCCCCCGGATAGTAGGATGTATGATTCTCTTTCCGGATAACCACAGACTCTGCCTTGATACCGCTGGCCTTTGCCTGCTTCAGAGAAAGACCCGTACTGCCGGCCACCGCGTCAAAAACCCGGACAATGGACGTACCCTGGGCGCCTTTATAAGCTTTCCTGCCCTTCTCATCAGAGGCCAGAGCGTTAAGGGCGGCAATCCGTCCCTGTCTGTTGGCAGGCCCTGCCAGAGGAATACGCACCTTTGTTCCGGACACAGAGTTCAGGATTTCCGCCATATCACCGGCGGCATAGATATGTTCATCAGAGGTCTGCAGATATTCATTGACCTCGAGTCCCCCGGAAGCGCCTATGGACAGTCCTGCCTCCTGAGCCAGCTGCAGGGTGGGTTTCACTCCCACAGACAGGAGAACCATATCCGCATCGATCCTCTGACCGTTATCCAGAACCACAGACTTATCTTCCACGGCTGTTACAGAACGGCCGGTGTGAACCCCGATTCTCCAGGCGGCCATCTCTTTCTGAAGAAAACCGGCTGTTTCGGCTTCCATCTGGGACATGACATGGGGCGCCAGCTCAACAACAGAGACCTTCAGACCTCTTTTCCGGAGGGCCTCCACCATCTCCAGACCGATAAAACCGCCGCCCACGACCACAGCGTTTTCGGGATTTTTCTCTTCTATAAAACTGGTGATCCGGTCCATATCGTCCAGAGTCCACAGAGAAAAGACATGATCTTTGTCCACTCCTTCCAGACCGGGAATGAAGGGTTTTCCTCCC
>JAQQAM010000242.1 GCA_028532905.1 Spirochaetales bacterium | reverse complement strand
CTTACCGAGGGAAACAAGCGGATCTACCGGATAGTTGACCCTTTTGTTCAAAATATAGTAAAAGGGTTTGATAATATTTTTCCCGGTACTGATTCCTGATCCCAAGCTCTGGAGTTAATTTCAATTGAGTATAATTCGCCTGAATAATGTAAAAAAAACCTACCGGATGGGTGAGGTGGATGTTCATGCCCTCAACGGTGTCGATCTTTCTCTGGTTAAAGGTGATTTTGTAGCAGTTGCCGGACCTTCAGGGGCTGGGAAAACAACTATAATGAATATGATAGGGTTGATTGATCTCCCTACATCCGGTGACATTGAGATTAACGGACAAAATGTTTCAACACTAAATGACAGGCAGCTGACAGAAATGAGGCATGAGTTTTTAGGCTTTATTTTTCAGTCCTTTAATCTCCTCCCTGTACTGAATGTTCGTGAAAATATTGAATTACCCCTTTTGATAGGAAAAAAAGTCCCTTCAAAGTCGGAACGCTCAGACTGGGTGAATCATCTGATTGAGGAGGTGGGGCTTAGTAAGTGGCACAATCACAAGCCCAGTGAACTTTCTGGCGGGCAAAGGCAGCGTGTTGCCATTGCCAGGGCTTTGGTTGGGAAACCTCCTATTGTCATTGCTGATGAGCCTACAGCAAACCTCGATTCAATCACAGGTGCATATATACTGGATCTTATGAAACAGATGAATAAAGAGTTCGGGACAACGTTTGTTTTTTCAACACATGATGCTGTTATCAGAGAGATGGCAGATCATGTAGTCCTTCTGAAAGACGGCGTAGTTCAGGAAGAGATAAGGTCATAATTCAATGATTTTATCCATTTCATTAAGAAATCTTATCCGTCATAAGCGTAATTCTTTGATTATTATTATACTGTTCGCACTGATTATTACCCTTTTTTATATAGGTAATGCCATAATGGTTGAATCCGGGAGCGGAATGAAAGAGTCCTATGTACAGAATTTTACGGGAGATTTGATATTAAAAGCCCCTACAATTATGGATGTAAGTCTCTTCGGGCCCACAACACCATCTCTTGAAGATTTTTATATAATGCCGGAAATTACTGAGAAGGATAGAATCCTCACAATTCTTGATAATAGGGATGATATTAACCAATATACCGGGCTGCTTTACGGAGCTGCTCGAATGGAGATTTCAAAAGAGAAGTATAATGTTCCTGTTTTCGGTATTGAGGGAGATTCCTATTTCTCCATGTTTCCTGATACTTCAATTCTCAAAGGATATCGGCTTGAAACCGGAAAGCAGGGTCTAATGATTACCGGTGAGCGCTACAGAGATCTTCTAGAATCTGGCAGGAGTGTCGAGATTGGAGATTCAGTTGAACTGAAGATGGCCGGTCGAAACGGTTTCAGAATCAGAGAAGTTGAGTTGGTGGGTATTTTTGAATATTCCCAGAGTAATGCCACATTGGATGATATCGTTTTGTGTGATATGCAGACTCTGGCCGACTTGAATGCTATGTCTGTGGTTCTGGATCAGAGTGAAGATATCTCAGAGGATGAGAGTTCTCTGTTACTGCTGGATGACATGGACCTGTTTGGCGATACTCTATTTGGGGATGACCAGTTTTCAGATGAATCCGGGAAAGAAGACATATTAGATAATCTGTTTGATGATGTCATTGAAATATCAGATGCCAACAGCATGGAAAAAAATCAGGAAACGGGTTGGCAGTTTATCCTTTTGAGACTGGATAATGCGGCTTCGACTAAATCAACGGTTAAGGATTTAAGCGCTTTATTTAAAATAGAAAATCTGTCAGTTGAAATTCTCGGTTGGCGTAGTGCAGCGGGGTTTTCTGCTGAACTGGTTTATCTTCTGCGGCTGATTTATAATGCAGGATTTCTACTGGTTGCTTTTGCCGGGTGTATAGCTATGGTCAATATTCTGCTGATTTCTGTGTTTGACAGAACCAAGGAAATTGGTACTCTCAGAGCAATCGGTACACAGAAAACCACAATCCGCAGCATGATACTGCTTGAAAATATTATATTGTCCACACTAGGTGGAGTTCTGGGTGTCTTTATTGGAAATCTGCTACTCTTCTATCTGAATGAAAAACAGATTGTAATATCAAATAGTCTTCTCAGATTTCTTCTGGGAGAACAGTTTTCTGTAAACGGAACGGTTCAGTTGGCTTTGTTCAGTGTAGTCATTAGTATAGTGCTTGGTTATTTTTCTTCCTTATATCCAATTAAACATGCGCTGAGCATTCCTCCCTCTACTGCACAGAACAAGGGAGCATATTAAATGCAGTTACAGCGTACAATCTCGCTCTCGTGGAATTATTTTAGAAGATACGTTAATCGGTACATTTTTCTAATTATTGCTCTGAGTCTCGGTTTTTCTATTATTACTGTCATGACGGGTCTGTCTGCAGGAATGACTGATTCTGTATACAGTGCCGCAAGAAACCATTATGGCGGAGATTATTTTATTCTGGGTTACGATGGTGATCACAGCAAGCGATCCCGCACAACAGATCCGGATGTTATTGATTCTGCATTGAAATCTCTAAGTATTGATTTTGAAAGAATTGTTAAAAGGGTCAACTATTTCAGTAACGGTTATTTATACCATGAAGGCAATTCTGTCAGAATGAAGAATGTACTGGGCATTGACTGGACCAATGAGCCGGATACTCTTGGATCTCTTCATATCGTGTCAGGAAGCCTGGATGATCTTAATACTGAAGATTCTATAATCATTTCAGAAGTTGTTTCTCAAGAATTACAGGCTCAGGCGGGTGATGAAGTGATCCTGCAGGGAGATACTCTATCAGGGCAGAAAAATACAGCAGCTTTTAAGGTCGCCGCGGTTTTCAGAGATACCACTGTTTTCGGTTATTTTAAGTGCTTTATCCCTATTACTGCCCAGCAGTCTTTATTAGCTTATGGTGAGGATGAGTTTTCCTCTTACGGTTTGTACTTGAATGAACCTCTAAGTGCATCTCAAATTACAGCACTTCATACAGCTTTGAGCTCTTCTCTGATTGTTGAAAAGCCCATCTCAACCCGTACTGCCTTTAACCAGTCTAAAAAAGGACGGTGGGATGGTATCCGATATCTCATGCTCAATCTGGGAACCTATGTCTCCGAAGTGGATGATCTCCTCAGTGCCATGACTATTATTTCATATTTTCTATATATAATGATCATTTTTATCATACTTGTGAGTATTAACATAACCTATCGCGTCATCATTAAAGAAAGAACTGGAGAGATCGGAACCCTCCGGTCCATCGGCATGCAGAGAAATGATCTGGTCTCTTTGTTACTTTTTGAATGTTTATGGGTTTTTATATTATCACTGGTTCTTGGCGGAATACTGGCTGCGGTAATATTGTTTATATTGTCCCTTTTTTCCTGGTCAGGAATACCCGGATTTGAGATTTTTCTCAAAAGCGGTAAGTTAACGGCAGTATTTGAAGGTAAAACACTATTCATGAATGTTTTACTGCTGCTGGGAATAACTATGCCGGCAGTGATGTTCCCCTCAATAAGAGGCGCCAGGATGAACCTGACAAAAGCGCTCAGCGGGGAAGACTGAAGGAGTCTCAATGTCAATTAGAAAATCAATTGCCCTATCAATAATTATTTGTCTCTTACCAATCCTTGTATTTGCAGATGAGGGGAAAGGAATACTTGAAAAAGTAGATGCACTGGCCAGCTATACGGACAGTGATTTTGCCGCACAATATACCATTGTGGAAGAGAAAAAGAATGGGGATCGTCAGAAAACTGTATCTCTAGTTTTCCGACGGGATGCACAGTCCATGTATACAATCGTTATAAAAGAACCTGAAATCAGCCAGGGACAAGGATACCTGAAGGTCGAGAACAGCCTCTGGTTTTATGATCCTGACAGCAGACGGTTCAATTTTTCGAGTGCAAAAGACCGATTTCAGAATACAAATGCACGAAACTCGGATTTCACAAAATCCACATTGGCAGAAGATTATAAAGTAGTTGCAATAGAGGATGAAGCATTGGGACGTTATCAGTGCCGCAAGTTGACACTGGAAGCCGTTACAGATGAAGTTGCCTATCCTAAAATGATTATCTGGGTTGATGAAAACTATCTGTTAAGGAAGTCAGAGGATTACAGCCTGTCGGGACGTCTTTTAAGGGTTTCGGCCTTTCCCAGTTATACGCAGATTGATGGTCGTTATGTGCCCTCCAGATTCCTTCTGCAGGAAGTACTGAGCAAGGAAAAAACACAGATCTCTATCAGCCGTGTCTCCTTTAACGATATCCCCAACTCTACATTTTCCAAACAGTTTCTGGAGAATGTGAGCCGATAAGGATACTATGAGAAAGCTGCTTTTTATATCTATATTCTTCTTTTTGATATTCTCTTTAACTGTTACTGCCCAGTCATCCGGCAGTGGAGAGGAACTTCTGGATGAATTAGATGATTTTGATTCTCTGTTTGATGAAGATTCAGATTTTCAGGATCAGGAGCAGGATGAAGACACTCAAGCAAGCGAAGAGCAGCTGAACCCTGATGAGGACGATTTACTAACACAAACAAGCCGCAACAGTAAGGTATCTGTAAATGGTAATTTCCGCTTTATAGGCGGCCTTTCTTCTGGCTGGAACTACACTCCATGGGACCCCGGTGAAAGTGAAGGGGATTCTATGGATAACTCAGCTCTTATGGACATGAGATCTAATCTGTCACTCAATTTTCAGGTTGGTCCGCAGTTTAGGGTCCTTCAGAAGTACACAATTAAATTTCCTGACTTTGATATTGAAGTAGAGGAATTTTTCTGTGATTATAATTTTAACAACAGTCTGTTTATGAGGTTGGGCCGGCAGAACCTCACCTGGGGAATCTCCAGGAATTATCCCTTTACCAATCTGCCGGGAAGAGTCCCTGATAATTTTAACAGTAGTGTGGAAGATGATTACGGCGACAGAATGGATCTGTCTGACTCTTATGCAGCCAAGTTTTCCATTCCTTACAAGCTGGGCGGTTTTGAATTTTTAGGCTTTACCCGCCGAGGTTTTTTTCCTGAAGGATCGGATACCCCCTCTGCCGATTCTATCGGTTACGGTTTCAACTATAATCATGCAAGCACAATGGGTGATTTCACTGTAGGTTCCTACTATATGCCCCAGATGAAGTACAGGTCGTTTTATTCCTTCAGTACAACTTTATTCGGTTCACTGGAATTGTATCAGGAAGGATTGTTCGCCTACGATGTTCATGACATCTATGAGGATGAAGATTACGCATTTTCTGCCAATATCGGTCTGTTTTATGAGATGTTTAAAGGAAGGCTGAAGCTCTCAACTGAGTACTTCTATAACGGTGAGAAAAATGAACTGGATGTAAAACGGACTCAGTTTCCTCTTATTACTGGACACAACACATCTTCAGCCCTGTCCTGGCGGTTCTCAAAGCTCAAAACAACGGCCTACTCCCAGGTGAAGTATAATGTGAATGAAAACACAGGTCTTTTTATCCCGGGACTCCGCTATAATGGCATCCCCTATGTGGATATCAATCTTGCCACTCCTCTTGTCTGGGGTTCCAAAGACGGTACCTATTATGTCAATAATCCTGATGATAATGACAGGCCATTCAGTGTTATATTGACGATAACACTTTCGGGGAAGATATAACCCGTAATGTTCGCAGTTATCCTTATACATATAATAGTCTTTCTCATGCAAATCCTATATGCTTTTTTTAAAATAAAAAGGACCAAAAAGAAAATCCTGATTGCCAGCAGACAGGGTAATAAATTGTCTGAGAACATGCAGTTATTAGCCGATGCACTGAAAAAAGAGTACCCGGAATATGAAATAAAAATTATCAGCTTTAAAGGAAAGAATAGCTTTGCAGGGATGGTGCAGAGTCTGAAATATATTATCTTGACCATGTACCACCTGGCAGACAGTAGACTCTGTATTTTGGACGGGTACAATATGCCAGTCTCAGTCCTGAAGCACAAGAAAGCACTAAAAGTTGTTCAGATGTGGCATGCCCTTATGGCCGTAAAAAAGTTCGGCTACCAGATCCTTGATAAACCGAACGGCTACAAAACCCAGGTTGCCAAAGCTCTGAGAATGCATGAGCAGTATGACCTGGTTATTGCAGGAGGTGAAGGGAGCAGAAAACACTTTGCAGAAGCTTTTAATATGCCTCTCGAAAAGATTCTTCCCCTGGGAGCTCCCATCGTTGACACCCTGCTTCAGGAACCTGATTCAACAATTATCAAAACATATCCTCAGATTTTAGAAAAAGAGACAATTCTCTATGCTCCGACATTCAGAAAAAATAGACAACTGGATATTAACAGTCTGATCAAAGCATTTGATTTTGATCGTTATAATCTTGTTATTAAACTTCATCCTCTGGATAAACAGTTGTTAAAGGACAACAGGATTATTATAGATAAAAAGTTCTCTACTGAAGAAATCATGAAGGTTTGTGATATAGTCGTCACAGATTATTCAGCACTTTCACTTAGTGCGGCTATTATGAATAAAAAACTGTTTTTTTATATTCCCGATGCTGTTGAGTATAAAACAAATCAAGGATTGAATATTGATATTGAATCACAGTTTAATGAATATTGTTTTACAGATGTAAATAACCTCATTTCAAGTATAAATAATAAATATTATCGTAAAAAACAAGTTAAAGACTTTGCAAATTATTATATGAATGTATCAGAAGATAATTGTACAAAGATGATAGTTCAATCTCTTTCTGTATTCGTTAAGGTTGTCTAGTGATGTTTTATAAGATCAAAAGAATAGCTGTAAAATATATAATGGATATTGCTATAAAGAACCAATATTTTAGAAAAATAGCTCGTAAAGTACATAGAATGGTAAATAAGGCTTACTATTTTCTTATTACATTGGGTTTAACGACAGATGATAAAATTATATTATTTCAATCGTATATGGGTCAGAGTTATGCTTGCAGTCCCAAAGCGTTATATATACAAATTTGTCAGATGGATGAATTTAAAGATTTTACATTAGTTTGGGCATTTAGAAATCCAGACGAGAAAGTTGATCCTGATTTGATTAAATGTAAGAAGGTAAAGTATTTCTCTACAGAATATTTTAGGTATTTAGGAAAATCTAAGTACTGGATTGTAAACGTTAGAGTACCCGATCACGTCATAAAGAAGAAGGATCAAATATATGTTCAGTGCTGGCATGGAACTCCATTGAAAAAACTTGGATTTGATATTGATGATGGTAATAATGCTGTGTATACAAAAAAAGAAATGGCTGATAAATATGCAAATGATGCAAAAAAGCATAATTTTTTTCTTTCTCCTTCAGCGTTTGCGTCTGAAAAGTTTCGTTCTGCTTTTAATCTAAATCAACTTCATAATCATGATATCATAATAGAAGAGGGATATCCTAGAAATGATTTTCTTTTTTTATATAATGAAAGTGATGTAAAAAAAATAAAGAATAAATTGAATATTCCTGAAAACAAAAAAGTAATTTTATATGCTCCAACCTGGAGAGATAACCAGTATAAGAGCGGATACGGATATACTTATAGTCTGAATGTGAATTTTGATCTGTGGCGTGAAAAACTTAAAGAAGATTACATAGTACTATTTAGAGCCCATAACCATGTAACCAACAACTTTGACTTTGCCAAATACGAGGATTTTATATATGATGTAACTCAAATAGATGATGTCAATGATTGTTATATAATCAGTGATTTGCTTATTACTGATTATTCAAGTGTTTTTTTTGATTATGCAAATCTAAGGAGACCAATCCTGTTTTATATGTATGATCTTGATGAATATAAGGATAGAATGCGAGGTTTTTACATTGACTTGAATGAACTTCCAGGACCTATCATTGAGAATGAAATGGATTTAATCAGTTATATATTGAGTAGTAGTGAAATAGATAATCAGGAAAAGTTTGATAGGTTCAATAATAAATATAATTATCTGGATGATTTTGATTCTTCTCGAAGAGTCATAAAGAAGATTATACAGGTATGAGAGAAGTAGTGTTGGTATATCGTTATTAACTTTGCCTTATACAATTATTTCGTATATTATATCGTAATGTTCTCAATATGAAATATATGATTGTTTGTAAGTCATTTTTAATTGATTAAATCAAATCAGATAAATAAGAGATTAAGTAAGTGTTTTAACTTATAGTCTTGGTCTTGTAAGGTCTATTATGAATAAGAAAAGTGTAAAAGAAAAGAATAAGAAGTATCA
>JAQQAM010000241.1 GCA_028532905.1 Spirochaetales bacterium | reverse complement strand
AGAACAGGGCATCGTAGAGCCCCTTGTTCAGCTGATACCCGCTGTTTAAGGGGACCAGACGGCAGTGGCGGAAGTGTTTACCCTGTTCAATGACTCCTTTGAACACCTCGTACAGAGAGGCCCCGGCATCCACTCGCCAGGCGGAGAAACACTCATCCTCCAGAGCCCCCAGATAAGGGGCGCATACAGCCATAAGGGACTGATCTGTTTCGATTCCCAGAATCAGGGAGGAGGAGGGCAGAAGGTCTTTAAAAGAAGAAATCCCGTAGCCCAGAAGGGGAGACGGGATTATATAGATGCAGTTTTCCTGTAAAGGAATCTGCTGCACCCCCTTTTCCGCTGCCGCGGAAGGGGCGTATCGGGAATAAAGAGGCTTTCCCTGACACAGAATATTCGCTTCGCCTGAGGCGCTCTGTGTCAGTTCAACCTGTTCAGTCATAAATCAGGACTCGGCAAAAATACGGTTGTAAGTACTGTTGAAGTTGTCCTTGAGTCTGGGAGATTCCAGGTAAATACCCTGCAGGGCACTCTGTTTGTAGCCGCCCAGCTCGTTAGCCAGTTCGGCACGAACATAGGCTTTGTACTCTTCGGGATACTGGAAGCCTTCCTGCTCGCCAATGAGAGAGAACACAACAACAGAGCGGTCCAGAATCATGGGCTGAGAAGTCTCACCCGCATTCTTGAGGATAAAAGCCTTTTCAAAGAACTCGTCGCTGTAGGCAGCCGCACTCAGAAGAGAGTCGGTTTTCTTATTCCCCGGGCTGTTGATGATAAAAGGAACATTTCCGTAAACAGGAGCAATAAAACCAGTCTCGCCGCTGTCAGAGGCAAACTGGGCTGCCGCTTCGGCAAAAGAGGAGGTATGAGCTGCCAGAGCCATCTCTTCGGCTCTCATCATCAGGTAGTCTTCAATCATACCGATTTCCTGTCTTTCCATATAGGAACGGATGGCACTGATGGCAGTCACATCGCTGTAATCGGGACTGGACGCAGCAGATTCAGCCTGGAAAATATACCAGCTGTTCGCCGTGGCAATCACATCGCTGTGCTTACCGGCACCCAGAGCCATAACAGAAGAAGCCTGTTCTTCACTCAGGAAATCCAGAAGGAGGTATTTGGGAGTCTCACCCATGGAACCGCCCTCGGCAGCATAGGTGTCTTTAGAGTAGGTTTTAGCCAGGTCGGCAAAAGACTTTTCACCGCTTTCCAGTTTCTGCAGAATGGAAGCCGCTTCATCTTCAGAAGAGCGGATGGTAATTCTGTTTAAGTTGATTTTTTCAAAAATCTGCTCGTTGCTCTTACCATAGCTGATGACCTGATCTTCAGGATAAGCGCTGTAATCCAGACGGGCATAGGCAAAGTTCTTTTCAACCGCACCCAGATCCATAAGGAAATCCATCATAGCCTCAGAACGTTTCTGATTATAGATGGTATCCACATAGTAGGTCTGAACCTTCATATCCTCTTCCAGAGACTTTCTGATCTCCTTCAGACGTGTACCTGATGTGGCCATATAAGCCTCTTCATCGAATCTTCCGTTATTATTGAACATCCCGCTGGCCACAATGGCCCTGTCGATGCCTCTGGAGGAAACAGCAACCCCTGATTCTTCCACATCATCCAGAATGGCTGTGCGCACAACAGTCTGATTGAAAGCGGATCTCCAGATCAACTGTCTCAGGAAATCAACATTTCCATCGTTGGTTCCCAGGGAATCTCTATACATATTGTTTACAGACTCAACCTGCTGGGCAAAGTAATTCCCCTGCTGATAAGTAATAGTCTGATTACCGTATTTACCGAACACCAGCTGACCGCCGCCGGCCCCGGTGCCTGAC
The DNA here is from genome assembly GCA_028532905.1 of Spirochaetales bacterium. GTDB lineage: Bacteria > Spirochaetota > Spirochaetia > DSM-2461 > DSM-2461 > Oceanispirochaeta. The sequence goes on along the minus strand of JAQQAM010000241.1, from coordinate 1,588 downwards.
ATAGCCGGTACTACAACAAAACTGATCACAACAATAACCAGTATAATGATAGTTCCCGCCATCATACCCCTCTGTCTTCTGTGCCCCTTGGGCTTTTCAGCAGATTTGATGTTAGAAACCTTTTTTTCATCCTTAGACATAAGACGTCCTTATAACATATATAAATTGAATTTAAAGCACCGAAAAATTACCATGAAAGGGTATAGCTGTCAACGCGAAAGCAGTATTATTCCCCCTCCCGCATCCCTGTAGCCCCCTTTCACAGCCTCCCCGGACAGCCGGAAATAAGTTTTTTAATCAGTGTGTGAAAAAGTGTTGACAAGAAATCAGTTTTTGTTCTAAAGTACTCTTCGCAAACGGAGGCGTAGCGAAGATGGTTATCGCGCCGGCCTGTCAAGCCGGAGATCGCGGGTTCGAGACCCGTCGCTTCCGCAAAACCATTTAAGAAATGCCCTGGAAACAGGGCATTTCTTATAAAAACATATTCGGGCTGTAGCGCAGGGGCTAGCGCGCGCCGTTCGGGACGGTGAGGCCGGAGGTTCAAATCCTCTCAGCCCGACTTTTTTTCTCCCCTCAGCAAATAAAACAATCACAACATTTAATAACTATCTTAAAATCGAAAGTCACACCCGGTGGCTGAGATGTTTTGAACTGGAATCCCGGCTTCGAATACCTGGAGAAGCAAAATGCCATGGATGGCATTTTAGGGATGGAAGAGGGCCTGGAGGGAGTCGGCACGATGCCGAGGAGCGGAAGGCAAATCCTCTCACAACGTGAGAGGTATTTGAACCGGAGGCCCGGTTAGGGTTATATGAATTTACTATATTTCATCCTTCATCGGTAAAAATCCTTCTTTATCCAGAGATTTCATTATTTCTCTCATCAATTCATTGTTTATGAATGTAAAGACATAAGTTCTGGAGTTTTCAGTAATTGGTGAGAGGAATTTCCTATCTCGTAGACCTTTAACAATTCTTGATAGAGCAACAGATGATTTTTTCATTATTTCATTGAGTTGGGTTGTTTTGAATTCCTGACTTTTTACAGCAATTTCTAATACTTTGAACTCTTGATTATTAATTATGTTCTTACGTAATGCTTCCTTTAATGCCGGAATGAAAATTCTTTCTGTTACAAATGAATACTCTAGTAGATTGTCTATTTTTCTGATTTCGCAATTTAATCCTTTTAAAACATATTCGATCCAGTAAAGCATACCATCTTCCGCTCCACTATCTGCCTGTTGGAGAGCATTATAGTAATTGTCTCTATTACTACAGAACACTGCTGTCGGGTTAATAATCCTTCCCTGGTTAACTTTAAAGCCCATTTTAATCATCATTGCATATGTTAGAAGTCTGACTGTTCTTCCATTACCGTTATCAAATGGGTGAATCCATACAAATCTGTGATGTGCAATTGATACTTTGATTAAATCATATTTCTCCGGGTGTGGGTGGTTAATGAAATCAAACAATTCAATCATCAAGTCATTTACTATTGTAGAATCTGGAGGAATATGACTGGATCCTGTAATCTTTGGATTCTCTAACCTGAATTCACCAGGTGTTCGACTTCCTACTCTTGT
>JAQQAM010000240.1 GCA_028532905.1 Spirochaetales bacterium | reverse complement strand
CCCGGCACGTTGAGCCCGGCACGTTTAGCCCGGCACGTTTAGCCCGGCACGTTTAGCCCGGCACGTTTAGCCCGGCACGTTTAGCCCGGCACGTTTAGCCCGACACCTTCTACCCGGCCGCTCCGGTTTTGACCTGCCCGCCGGGCTGAGCTGCAGGAACTCTTACTTAACCGCCAGCCCCTTCTTCCGGAATATATCCCGAAAGGCTTCCATAGCCTCATCGGAATAAGGTTTATCCCCATCCGCCGGCTCATAGGGTCTGCCCAGAATCCGGAACTTGTCCCGGGCCAGAGGATTGAAGTTCATAAGCTCCACAGGGAGTTTCCGGCTCAGGGAGCACAGAAAATCGGCAATCCCCTCCAGATTACCGGGTGCATCGGTAAAACCGGGAATCACAGGAATTCTCACTAGAACCTCCCGTTCGGAATCCGCCAGGATGCGGAAATTTTCCAAAATCTGCTCGTTGGGGACTCCCGCATGCTCCTTATGGGCTGCTGAATCGATAATCTTGATGTCAGACAGAAACATATCCACTAGAGGAATCAGGGATCTCAGTACCTCAGAGGAAGTAAAGAGGCTGGTCTCCACTACCGTATGAATCCCTTTCCCCTTCATCCGCGTCAGAATCTCCCGGACCAGTTCCGGACGGCTCAAAGGCTCCCCGCCGCTTAAGGTGATCCCCCCGCCCGACTCTTCATAGAAGGGAAGATCTTTGAGAAGCTCCTCCTCGATTGTATCGGCATCCATAATATCACCGATAAAATGAAGGGCCCCGGTAGGACAGACCCCGGTGCATCTGCCGCAGGAAGTGCAGAGCTCCCGGTTGATCCTGATGCCATCCTCTTCCAGGGTCAGGACTCCTTCGGGGCAGACAGAGACGCAGTCTCCGCATTTCAAACACTGGTTCTGAAAATACCAGAGCTGCCGCTGTGCCTCCAGGCCCTCAGGGTTGTGACACCACTTGCAGTTCAGGGGGCAGCCCTTGATAAACAGGGTTGTTCTGATTCCCGGTCCGTCATGGACGGCAAATCGTTTTATATCAAAAATGGTTGCATTCAATGGTCTGTACTCCTTAAATCCAGTCTGTATCCGGCGGACCTGCCGTCTGGGGCTCTCAGGCGCCGTACCCGGTGCGGGCTATAATTTCATCCTGTAGATCCCGGGCCAGTTCTGTGAAATAGGCCGTGTAGCCGGCCACTCGGATGGTCAGTCCCTTGTAGGCTTCGGGATTCTTCTGGGCATCCAGAAGATCCTCTTTCCTGACCACATTGAACTGCACATGGTGAATCTTCAGACGGACAAATGTCTTGAGCATGGAGGAAAATTTCCTCAGATCCTCGGGAGACTGGAAAAACTCAGGCAGGAATTTCATATTCAGCAGGGTTCCGTTACTGGCCCGCAGGGAGGGAATCCGGCTCACCGACTGAAGCAGAGCAGTAGGACCTTTCTCATCCCGGCCGTACATGGCGGAGATCCCGCCGTCAGCCAGGGGAGACCCGGCAAATCGGCCATCCGGACTGGCTCCCACATTTTTGCCCATGGGAACATGGGCCGATACGGTATACAGCCCCGTATGATACAGGCCGCCCCGGGCATTTGTATAGGGTTTCAGTCCGTCGGCAAAATAGTTCACCCATACAGCACCGATGGCATCCACCTCGCTGTTGTCGTTTCCATATTTGGGAATCCGGCGCAGGACGGTCTGCCGCAACTTCTCATGACCCTTCCAGTCATCCTTTAAAGCCTGCAGATACTCTGCAGCCGTAATACTCTTCTCTTCAAAGACAAGCTTCTTCAGAGCCATCAGAGAGTCGGCCACATTGGCCACCTGTATCAGCTGAATCCCCGACAGGTTGTATTTGGCTCCCCCGGCGGTCACATCCAGCCCCTTTTCGGTACAGTTGTCTATTACCGATGAGAGAAAGGGAGAAGGCACCACTTCCGCATGAGCCCGGTCTACAAAATCGCAGGACCGGATCATCTGCTGCATAAAATAGTCCAGCTGTCCCCGGAAGGCCTCTTCCAGATCCTCATAACTCTCATAATCCTCAAGGGAGCCCAGTGACGGGCCGATCTGACTGCCGCTCTGCAGGCAGACACCGTTATTCAGGGTCAGTTCCAGTGCCTTGACCATATTGAACATGGCTGCATCGCTCCATCCCAGATTATTGCCGGGGGTGGTCAGCTCCACACAGCCCACAACCGCATAGTTCATGGCATCCTCCCGGCTGATGCCCACATTCTGCAGGGAGGGGATTATACTCTCGTCATTGAAAATCTGGGGCATACCGCTCCCCTGGCCGATCACATAAGAGCAGAAGTCCGTAAAATCATCGGGGCTGTCCTTATGGAGACGGACCGAAAGGTTCGGCTGAGGCAGACCGATATGCTCCTGAGCTTTCAGGCACATCCAGGACAGAAGGTTGGAGGCATCCTTCCCCTCTGAATCCAGCCCCCCCACGGCCACATTGAAACCGATGGGAAATCCGGCAAAATACCGGGCGCCGTCTGAGTTTCTCAGGTATACAATTTTATTAAAGGAGAGCCACAGATGCTCCAGCAGCTCCTGGGAAGTTTCAAGATCAATGACCCCGGCATCCAGATCCTTTTTCAGGTAGGGGTAGAGGTACTGGTCCATCCTGCCCGGAGAAAAAGAAGAAGCATTGGACTCGGCCTGAAGCAGAACAAAAAGAAACCAGAGAGACTGGAGGGCTTCATGGTAGCTTTCCGGAGCCCTTTGTGCCGCAGCAGCACAGTTATCCCGGATCTCCTCCAAATAATCTTTATTATAAGAACTGTCCTGCAGCAGTGAAGAGGCCAGCTCACTGTAGCGCATCATAAAATCCGATGCTCCCCGGAGCATAATCTCCTGGGCCCGGTGAAAATCCTTCACACTCTGACCGGCAGCAGCACCGGCGGCAGCGGCGGCGGCAGCGGCGGCGGCTTTAACATCTTCCAGAAGTCCCGCCGGCCCCTTTTCCAGCCACAGCTTCACATCGGGGGCAATATGCCCCTGGGCATGGTCTTTCTGGTTGATCTTCACCACCTTGGCGATCTCTTTGATCTCCTCACCCCGTTCGGCAGTAATATAGTCTTCCAGAGTTCTCCCTTTCCAGAAGGGTAGAAGGGTATCAAAGAGTATCTTTCTGTCCTCATCATTTTTACTGAATCGATCCTGTTCCCGGCTGTCCAGAATATCAAATTCCCTTTCCAGCCAGGAGAGCCCGGCCTCGGGAAAGACCACACCGCTCCGGATGCCTGGTGTCCGGTTCCCGGCAATCCGCTCCACAGGGTCTATGCGGATGGGAATATCCCGGAGGGAACGGGCAAAGGCATAGGCCCTTTGCAGAACTATGGGTTCCCCCTCATGCTCGGAGTAGGATGCGGTGATGCTCACAGCCTGATCGAGGGAGACAATCCGCTCCTCGTTCATAATCATTTCTCTATAGGATTTCACCTCCGGATTCAGTTCCAGAGCTCTTAATTTCTTATAAACGGACACCTTCAGCCTCCCACAATTATCTCATATGACAATTATATACTATCATATGAAAATTAATCTATCTTTATTTCACAATTCAAGCTATAATATCCTCATATTTACCCATATACACCAATAATTCAAGCGGACCGGCGGGGTCCCGGGTAATCTTCCCCCCGGTCACCATAGGATAAGACCTGAAAAATGAAGTCGGAGCCCTCCGGGGATGCCGCCGCAATAAGGAGAGAATTCATGAAACGAGTCCTGCTGACAGGAGGAAACGGGTTTATAGGAACAAGATTCAGGGAGGCGCATCACCACAGTTTTGAGATCCTCTCAACGGATGTACAGGAATTGAATATACTGGAAGAAGAAAAAGTTCTGGATGCCATGAAGCTGTTCAAACCCGACTACGTCATCCATGCCGCCGCCATTGCCCTCACCGATTTCTGTAATCAGAATCCCGGGAAATGCCGGGCCATCAATGTGGATGGAGCCGTCAATATAGCCAAAGCCTGTAAAGAGGTGGGAGCCCGGATGATCTTCCTCAGCACAGAACAGGTTTTTAACGGCAACCCCGAAAAAGGACCCTATAAGGAAAGCGACACCCCTGTCCCCGACACCATGTACGGCAAGAACAAGATGGAAGCCGAAGGGCTGATCAAAGAGATACTTGATGAGCTGATCATCCTCCGTTTTACCTGGATGTTCGGCGTACCCGAGCGGCACCGTCCGGTTGTGAACAACATCTTCTGGGACACCGTGAAAGCCGTCATGCGGGGAGAACAGCAGAAGGTTCCCTGCCACGAATACCGGGGCCTCACCTATGTGAACGAAATGATGGACCAGTTTGATAAAATCATGGACCTGCCCCCCGGAACCTATCATGTGGGCTCGAAAAATGATAAAAGCCGCTATGACATCGTCTGCCAGATTCTCAAAGAGATGGGTCTTGAAAACCGCATTGACGAACTCATCATAAAGGATGAGGAGAAGTACGCCGACCACCCCCGTGACGCCCGTCTGGACACCAGTCTGATTCAAAGCCTGGGCATCAGGTTCTCTGAAACCGACAAGGCCGTCTCAAAATGTGTGAAAGAGTACTTTCTTGATATGACCTGATTTATTATATGGGGGGAGCGCCCCCTCAGCTCCATCCTTACCAGGAACCTGACCTTGCCCCTCAGGGTCACCCGGCTCCGTCCCCTCCGCCGGGCCGGTCAGGGTAAGGATTCCGCTCCCCCCGGATACTCACTTACACGCTTCGGGTAAGTCCTTACCCTTTTGTGTCATTCCCTCCGGAAAAGCCCATGGCCATCAACCAACACTATTTCATTGATATAAAACAACTTAAACCAATAAAACAACTCCTGCTTATGATTGGCATACCCTTTGCATTGTTACAATAAAGGAGAAAATTATGGAGAATAGGGACACACAGCTTTTCTGCAGCACCTATGAGGATCGCAACAGTGACAATCAGAGCCGGCAGGCTGAGGAAATCCTCTGGGAAGCCGACTTTTTTCAGATAACCCCGGAAGGACAGGAAATCCTGCAGAAAGTGGCGGAACCCGTATCCCTGTGATATAATCCTAATCCCATGGGCGGATTCAAAAGTCGAATATTCCTCTTCATCCTTGCCTGTCTTCTGGGAACTCCGGCTTTTACTGCAGGCAGAGGGGACGAACAGTACACAGATATAAAAATTCTCTATGTACCCGGTGTGGCAGACCCCTTTTATGAATCCATGGAGCAGGGAGCCCGGACCAGAGCGCTGGAAACAGGTGTCAGTCTGACTGTCGCCCCCTATCCGGGGTCCTGGGACCCTGAGGTTCAAATTCCTATTCTGGAAAAAGCGGCCTCTGATGGAACCTACGATCTGATCATGATCTCCCCAGTAGACCGGGATGCCCTCATAGCTCCTCTGGAAGCCCTGTATAAACAGGGGATTCAGATTATTACGGTGGACACAGAAATTGGCGACGGTAACTACACAGACCAGTCACAATGGTCCTTTCCCCTCTCCCATATCGGCACCGATAACTTTGCCGGAGCCGTTTCCCTGGCCGAACATATAGCCGAGAAAGCGGGAGAGAAAGGCAAAGTCTACATCAATACAACCACACCCCTCACATCCACCACAGAAGAACGGAAACTCGGCTTTATAGAAGGGATTTCCCATTTCCCCGAACTGGATGTGGTCCGGGTGGACTATAACGGCGATCTACAGGAAGTGGCCCGGCAACAAACCCTCAATGCCCTCATTGAACATCCGGACCTGGTCGCCGTCTTTGCCACAAACGTATTCAGCAGCCAGGGAGTCTCTGCCGCTGTAAAAGACACGGGATTGTCGGGTGCCGTAAAAATTGCAGCCTGGGATTCCACCCGCCCCCTGGTCAAGAGCCTGCGCAATGGAGAGATCGATCTTGTTCTGGCACAAAAACCGGGAGAAATCGGAGCTCTGGCGGTGGAATGGGCCTACAAATACTTTATTGAAGAAAAAAAGGTTCCCGAAAGCATTACCTCGGGATACATCATTCTGGACAAATCGAATATCAATGACCCTGATATGGAACAGTATATCTACTAGCTATGAAACTATACCCCCGCCTGGCCCTTACAATCCTGTCCCTCATTCTTCTGCAGGCACTGTTTACCGGGTTTAATATGAGCCGGACCATACGGAACAGCAATCTGGAAGACGCCAGGGTTGAACTGGAACTGGAAACGGACTTTATAATCAATAACTTCAATTCATGGAAGCGCCATCTCTGGAAACAGCTGATCATGATCAGAAACTATGCCGAAAACAGAGATCCCGCAGAGCTGACGGAAGAAGAACTGAATACACTCCTCACCTCAACGGGTATTGATGCTGTTATTGTCAATGGCAGGAACTTCGGCTTTACCATAGAATCCATAAACAACAGCCCCGAGTTTGTCCTGCCCGATTCCCATGAACTCCACAATACTTTCAACCACCCGTCCATCCGTCTTTTTCAGATTAAAGGCCAGTTCTATATGGTCGGTACAATTCTTCCCGAAGGACTCAATACCCCCGTTGATGTGTACCTGATCAAACATATCAACGATTATTTTTTAAGGAATCTCGTTCTGGATACTCACGGACAGATCCTCTTCCATACAGCCACCGATTATCTGGGTGGAGACAGGGAGGTTCAGAAAATAGCCTTCCGCCATATCAGTCCGGAAACGGCCTATACCCAGATGTACGGTCTCACAGATCAGAACAGAAGTTTCAATCTGGCTCAGATCAAAATGGGAGACGTACTGAATATCAGCGGAGCCAGCGATGTATACCTGTCCATACTCCTGTCCAATGAACCTTATAATAAAAGAATCCAGTCTATTGAGCGGACTGTTCTGACAGTATCCCTGCTGACTCTGGTGATCACGGCCCTTCTGTCCCTCCTGTTCACCAGAGGCATCACCAGACCTGTTGCCACACTGGCCAGTGCCATGGGTCATATCAGGCAGGGACGATATGACATCCAGCTCAACAGCAGCGGCAGCAGTGAAATCGGCGTCCTTTTAAGGGGATTCAACGGCATGGCCGCCAGGCTCCACCATGACCAGATCAAGATAGAAAAATCACTGGATGAAATCACCTTTCTCAATGAATTCAACGAGGAGGTGATCCATTCCATCAGAGACGCACTGGCCGTCGTTAATGATGACTATGAAATAGAAAAGTCCAATTCCGCCTTTGACCGGCTGGCAGGGGCACGGTATGAAAGCCTTATCGATTTTTCTGCCCATGCATTCGACGAGACCCTGATTCATGCCGTCAGCAGCATTCTGTCGGGAGAACAGGAAGAATGGAACGGCCGGCTGCGCAACAGGGATGAAGGACTCTTTGAAGTGAAAATCTACCCGGTGCACCGGGAATTTCATATTCATTCAGACAGAAAAATGTGCGTACTCCTGATGGAAGATATCTCAGCCAGAACAGCCTATGAAGAAAAAATCAATCAGGCGGAAAAACTGTCATCCATCAGCATGCTCTCTGCCGGAATTGCCCATGAAGTGAACAACCCCCTCACCTCCATTGTCACGAATATCCAGAATCTCATATACGATGAAAAAGACCCGGAGAAGCTGGAATCCCTCCGTCTGGTGGAGGATGAGTCCAGACGAATTGCCCAGATCATCAGAGATCTGAACGATTTTACATCCAGAGAGCAGGATTCCGGCGGAATCTGTTCCCCCCTGCGGACGGCAGAAGAAGTCAAACGCCTGATTCAGCATGCCCGTCGCCCGGACGGTTCCCGGATTCCCCCCATCCGGATTCACACGGCTGCCAGGGACAAAGTGCAGGACGTACGGATCTCCAGAGGAGAGCTGATGCAGCTTCTGATCAACCTGCTGCAGAATGCTGTACATGCCACAGAAGACAACAGTCCAATAGAAATTATTCTACAAGAGAAGGAAGAAGATGGACTGATTACGGTCAGAGACAGGGGATGCGGCATTCCCGAAGAGATTCAGAACAGGATCTTCGATCCCTTCTACACGACTAAAGCCAACGGAGAAGGAACCGGCCTGGGCCTCTCTGTTGTATACGGTATAATGCAGAAATACAAAGGAAGCGTTGAGGTGAAAAGTGCCAGCGGATCAGGCACATCCGTCACCCTCCGTATTCCCTTCCACAGAGGTGAAGAACTATGAATATTCTGATAGCTGATGATGAAAAAGGAATACGGGCAGGCTTAAGCAAACTCTTTGAACGGAAGGGCTATGACTGTTTCACCGCCGGAGACTATGACAGCGCCCTGGATCTGATCCGCCACAGGGAAATCCATCTGGCCCTTCTGGACATCAGAATCGGAAACAGGGATGGCGTAGACCTTCTGAAAGACATAAAAAAAACGAATCCCGATGTATGCTGCCTGATGATTACCGGATACGGGAGTATCGCCAATGCGGTGGAGGCCATCCGCTCCGGAGCAGACGATTATATGCTGAAACCCCTGGATAATGACTATCTACTGTCTGCCGTCACTTCCCGGCTGGAACTGAAACAGCTGAAAAATGAAAATACCTATCTCAGGGAAAAACAGAAGGAAGAGATGCTGGACTTTGATTTCAGCACCACACACCCCGCCATGATCAAACTTATGGATGTGGCTGACAGGGTCAAAGACACGGATACAACCGTTCTGATAACAGGAGAAAGCGGAACCGGAAAGGAAGTCCTGAGCCGCTACATCCACTACAGCAGCAACAGGAAGAATGCCCCCTTTGTAGGTGTAAACTGTGCTGCCTTGTCAGAAACACTGCTGCTCAGTGAACTCTTCGGACATGAAAAGGGCTCTTTCACCGGAGCACAGGAAAGGAAAATCGGGAAATTTGAACTGGCCGACAGAGGCACCCTGTTTCTGGACGAAATAGGCGATATGAGTCTGGACGCCCAGGCGAAACTCCTCAGGGTCCTGGAAGAGAGCAGCCTGGAACGGCTGGGTGGCAACAGAACCATCAATGTGAACATCAGGGTCATTGCCGCCACAAATCAGGACCTCAGAGAACTTATGGAACAAAAAAAATTCAGGGAAGACCTGTTCTACCGCCTCAATGTCATACGCCTGGAGCTACCGGCCCTGAGGGAGCGCCCCGATGACATTCCCCTTCTGGCGGAGTATTTCCGGAAACGCTACAGCCGGGATTTCAGAAAGCAGGAGACCTTCTACAGTGAAGAGGCTCTGGAAAAGATGAGACACTATCCCTGGCCGGGCAATATCAGGGAGCTGCGGAACCTGGTGAATCAGAGTGTTCTGCTCTCGGACAGCGGCTCTCTGGATCCTCTGTCCTACGGTGGGGTTCAGGCAAAGGGAACAGCCCCGGCCCTTACTCCTCCCCGGGGAGCCAATCTTCAGGAGATGGTGAACAACATGGTGGAAGAGTTTGAAAAAGATATCATCCGTAAAACCCTGGAGAAACACAAATTCAACAAAACCGCCGCAGCCGAAGAACTGGGGGTGACCCGGAAAACTCTCTTTAACAAGATCAGCCGCTACGGATTGTGACTCCTCACCAAAAAAAGATGTGACAGAATCCGCTCTGTGATCGGTTTAATTAGAAAAACCAAGGCGGAAAAAATGAAAAAACACTTTTATATAATACTTACTCTTAGTGCCGTGATTCTGATATTAAGCGGATGTACATCCACATCCATTCTGGGGCTGTCCAGGGCCAGTCATGTGGAAGAGCTGCAGTACCAGCTTGATGCCGATCAGGAGCAGGACCGGCGCATACAGAACGACCTGGATGAAATCAGAAACATAGACGACTCTCAGCTCCTGGCCCTGCAGGAGGATCTTTCACAGCTGAACAGCAGAATGGAAGAGCTGCAGCGGGTATCGGAGCAGCTGGATCTGATCATTGCCTCACTGGATCAGACGGAACAGGAGACAAAGGAACTGCAGCTTCTGGCCGATGAGTTTAAAATCAGAATGGCCACGGTTCATGAAGATACCCTTTCCGTACTGGTGACGGCTCTTGAAGAGTTTATCGGTCACAGTTCTGAGGCCTCAGCAGCAGATACAGAGTCCTGATCTCCCACCCGGCCGGAAAAAAACCGGAGCCATGAACAGGCTCCGGCAGGAGAAATGAAAAGAAATAACAGTTATTCCAGAACCAGAGCCGCCGCCCCGAGAAGACCGGCATCCCGGCCGGTTTCGGCCAGTTTTATCTCCATCTCTTCACTCATCATCTCATGAGTGTGAGACATAAAGCGCTCTTTGATCCTGTTCATATACATGTCACCGAAGGACATAAGCCCTCCCCCCAGGATAACCAGTTCGGGATCAAGCATTTTGTAGATATTGTAAAGGGTGGATCCCACAACATCCGCTGAGTTTTCAACAATGGCCCTGCAGATGGGATCACCTGCTTTCATACCGTCTTCAATGGCCTTTCCGTCCATCTGATCCGCAGTATCCGCGGTGATGCCGATGGTACTTGTCAGCCCTTTTTTTAGATGCATTCTGTATAGATCGGGGAAAAACAGACCCGACGCCAGAGCCATGGCACAGCCGTAGTTGCCGCAGGTACACTTCACATCCGAATCGATATCGATAATGGAATGGCCAACCTCCCCGGCGGTACCGACCTTACCCCGGAGCATCTTGTCGTTGACAATGATCCCCCCGCCGATTCCCGTACTGACGGTGACAAATACCAGATTGTGATACCCCTTCCCGGCTCCGAACATAAACTCGCCGAAAGCCTGGGCATTGGCATCATTATCCAGAATGATTTTCATACCGGGCAGATGAGCCGACAGTTTGTCCACAAAGGGATAGTCGTAAATATTGTGGGCAAAATTGCTCACTGTGACGATCATTCCTTTTTTGAAATGGATATGGGCGGCACAGGCCACACCGATGCCCAGAACATCTTCGGCTGTCACGCCGCAGCTTTTCATCACACCCTTTACAAGGCCGGCAATGGAGGCAACGATATCATCCCACTCCTTGTCGCTGTGATCATAGATTGTATCTTTACCCACAAGGGAGCCGTCCGTTTTGAACAGGGCTGCCGAAAGCTTGGTGCCTCCCAGGTCCACACCGCAAATCAGTTTTTCAGACATGGACTACCCCTTCACAGAACCGGACATCAGCCCCCGGACAAAGTAGCGGCCGGAAACCAGATAGATGGTCAGAGTCGGCAGAGCGGCCATCAGGGCACCGGCAAAGTGAACATTGTACTCTTTCACACCTGTAGATGAGCTTACCAGGTTGTTCAGAGCGACAGTCATGGGCTGGCTGGTGGCATCACCGAAGGAAACACCAAAGAGGAAGTCATTCCAGATATTTGTGGTCTGCCAGATAACGGATACCACAATAATCGGTGTTGAGTTGGGGAGAATAATATCCCTGAAAATCTTGAAAAAGTGCGCCCCGTCCACCTGGGCGGACTGCACCAGTTCGGAAGGGAAGCTGTCGTAGGTGTTCTTGAAGAACAGAGTGGTGAATCCCAGGCCGTACACGGTATGAACCAGTACCAGACCGCTTGTGGTTCCTGCCAGGCTCAATGTTCCCAGTACACGGGCAGTGGGAATCAGAACAATCTGAAAAGGGATGAAACATCCGAACAGGATCAGACCAAAGAGAAACTTGTCTCCCTTGAACTGCCATTTTGACAGAACGAATCCGCTTAAGGAGCCCATGAGAGTCGACATGAACACCGCCGGAATAACCATTCTGATGGAGTTGATAAAGTAGGGTCTCAAACCGGTAGCCTGCACACCGATCTGAGCTTCAGACCAGGCTTTTTTCCATGGTTCAACACCAAAGTCCACAGGAAAGGCAAGCATATTCCCTCCCCTTATCTCGGAAAGGGGCTTGAATGAGTTGACCACCATCACATACAGGGGAGTCAGAAAAAAGATGGCAAACACCACCATAATAATCATGTTAACAACTTCCGCGGTTTTATGGAGCCGCATTGTATCTTTAATTGTCATAGTATCAGCTCTCCTTCACAATACTGCGGATATAGGGAATGATGATTATGGCAAACAGCAGCAGCATAAATACAGCCGAACTGGCCCCTATTCCCATCTGATTACGGGTAAAGGTGTAGGAGTACATAAATGTGGAGGGCATCTCAGTCGCCCTTCCCGGTCCGCCGTTTGTCAGGGCGATAACCAGGTCGTAGCTCTTGATGGCCATGTGCCCCAGAATGACGAATACCGATGTAAAAGAGGGGCCCAGCTGAGGAATAATGACCCTTGTATAGAGTTTCCAGATTCCTGCACCGTCCACAACGGCCGACTCGATGGTGGCATGGTTAACCGCCCTGAGGCCTGCCAGAAACATGGTCATAACATACCCCGTGACCTGCCAGATCGCCGCAATGATAATAGTGTAGATGGCTTTGTCGGAGGTCTTGATCCAGTTGAACTTGAAATTGACAAAACCCCAGGTGTGCATGATCTGTTCCAGACCGATACCGGGATCGAGAAACCATTTCCATGCTGTACCGGTAACGATAAAAGAGATGGCCATGGGGTACAGATAGATGGGTCTGAAAAGACGTTCTCCCAGTTTGCTCCAGTCAATCATGATTGCCAGGAACAATCCCAGAAGTGTGGATATGGAAATATAGAGAACACTGAAAATTGCAAAGTTTTTCAGCGCTGTATGCCAGTGTGAAAGTTGGAACATTTTTACATAGTTTTTCATTCCAACCCAGCCGTAGGACGGCATAAGACGGGAATCGGTAAAAGAAATATAAATGGTGAAAAAGATAAAGGCATAGACAAAAACAAATGTAAGAATAACAGTCGGCAGCAGAACAAAGCGGCCGGTCAGATCATCCCTTGAAATATGCCATTTATTGGTAATAGCCATAGATTTTGATCCTTCTAACAGTTAAGAACTGCCGGCTGTTCCTGATCAGGAGACAGCCGGCAGATCATTTGCGGCCGGGCCGCATCAGTTAACGATTATTTTGCGCTGGCAACAGCAGCAGCCAGTTCCATAGCAGCTTCTTCATCGGAGTAAACACCGTTGAAGTGGGAAGTAATAACATCATACATAGCCTGTTTTACACCTGCAGGAGCTGAGTGTCCGTGAGCCATTGAACCGAAGAGGGTTCCGTTTTTGGAAGCCATGGCGAGGTCGGCCATACCTTTTTTACCGGCAGCATCAAACTCGGCATCAGAGATGTCGGTTCTGGCGGGTACAGATCCCTTAACCAGGTTGAAGGCAACCTGAAAACTGGGAGCCATAATAGCCTTGGCCAGTTCTTTCTGAGCATTCTGGTATTCGGGAGCAACATCAAACATAACAAACTGGTCGGAGTTGAAGGTTACGGTTCCATCAGTTCCGGGAGTTCTGCTGAAGTAGAAGTCTGTTCCGGGCTCGAGCCCGGCAGCCTTGAATTCACCCTTGGCCCAGTCACCCATCATCTGGAAAGCAGCCTGACCTTCAATAACCATGGCAGAAGCCAGGTTCCAGTCTCTACCGCTGAAGTTATCATCTACAAAAGATCTCAGCTGAGACATTTTCTTAAAAGCATCTACCATTGTATCAGACTTCAGAGCAGCCTCATCCAGGTCGACCATGGTCTTCTTGTAGAACTCAGGTCCGCCGGCGGCTATAACACAGCTGTCAAACATAGTGGCATCCTGCCAGGCCTGTCCGCCGTGAGCCAGAGCGATTTTACCGGAAGCCTGGATTTTTTCCATGGCCATAATAAACTCGTCCCAGGTCTGGGGCATGGCAATTCCGAGTCCGTCAAGGATCTCTTTATTGGCCCAGATCCAGTTTGTGGAGTGTACATTTACAGGAGCAGCAATCCACTGTCCGTCATATTTTGAGAAGTACTTCAGAGCTTCAGGAACAACAGCGTCCCAGTTTTCAGCAGCAGCAACGTCATTCAGGTCTGCCAGGAATCCCAGGTCTGCCCAGTCAAGAATGTCAAAACCAAGCATCTGTACAGCTACAGGAGGATTTCCTGCAGTGGCTCTGGACCGGAGAACAGTCATAGCCTGGTCACCACCGCCCCCTGCTACAGGAGAGTCTGTCCAGCTGATTCCCTTTGTTTCAAGATCCTCTTTCAATACGTTGAGAGCCGCAGCTTCACCACCGGATGTCCACCAGTGCAGTACTTCAACCTCATTCACATCTGCCACATCTGCTGCTGCAGTTTCCTGCTGTCCACCTGCAAAGAGTGTTCCTGCTGCCATCAGCAGAATCAGCATCAGATTTAATACCTTTTTCATAAATCCCCCTTGTATTCCACATTTTTTTGTGGATCACGGTTTAATATTTAAAATAATTGTACCACCGTGATTTTCATATGTAAAGTTTTAATTTTCGTTTGAAGCTTTTATTTTTTATTTCAAACAATATAATATGCCCACTAGAGCATATTTAGTCCTTATATAAGCAATCTCAATCTTTAATTGCAGAAATAATGAGAAGATTTATTTTCACTTGAAACTAATCAGATCTGAACTTTTTGTCCCGATGAAGCACTTCTGACCGAGGCATCCAGAACATACTGGACCGCT
>JAQQAM010000239.1 GCA_028532905.1 Spirochaetales bacterium | reverse complement strand
TCACTGAACCAGAAGTGTGAGGGGTTTCCGCCGTTGGACGCCATGGCAAAGGGGATAATCCCGTTAGCACGCAGAACCTTACCGGCAGCTATCATATCGTCAAAGGTCTCGGGCAGTTCCAGACCATACATGTCGAAGATCTCTTTATTACAGACAAAGGCGGCCACATTGGCTTCCATGGGGAGACCTCTGATCACACCGTCTATGGTAAAATGATCGATTCCGGCAGAGGTGAAATCACTCTCGGACAGATCGGACTCGGCAAAGTACTTGCTCATGTCGAGAAGAGCTTCTCCTTCCACCAGGGGACCCAGGCGCTGTTTACCGCCCCAGTAACTGAACATATCGGGCAGTTCGCCGCTGGCCAGTTCCACGGTAATTTTGGTTACCATATCGTCGCTGTTGTAGGTTTCAATTTCAAGGTCAATGGAATCCGCATTCTGAGCTGCGAACTCTTCCAGCATGGGCATGAAATAAACACCTTTGGAATCGGCTTCACCCCAGGTGGTGGCAAAGCGGAGTTTGCTCTTGCCGTCTGCGGGAGCCTCCTGGCTTCCTGTAGCAAAAGCGGCGCCGCAGATCAGCAGCAGTACCAGTGAAACACTGATTAGTTTTTTCATTTTTTCCTCCGTTATCAGAAAATCTGTGATTATTGTATGCCCGGTTCTTTACTGTCTCATAGAGTATTATTTTTTGAAACAGGTAACAATTTTTGGAATCCATGGACTTCATCTTTATTTCTTTCCTGGCGGTCTGCGGGGATTTCTATTTTTAAGTTGACAAACTGGGGGAAGGGGTTCACTATACTGAAAAAACATAAACATCAGACGTTTGATGTATAGGAGCGTTCTATGAGCACTGTTACAGCTATCTATACAGGCCCGGCCCTTGTTGCCCCTGTGAAGGCTTATTTCAGTCAGCAGTTTCCGGGACATAAAATTATAAATGTTCTGGATGACGGACTGATCGGCCAGATTATTGAAGCCGGTAAAATGACCAGTCCGGTTTTAAGGCAGATCTATTCCTACTGCCGGGAAGCTGCCGATTCGGGTTCGGATATTATTCTTCAAACCTGTTCTTCAGTAGGGCAGTCTGTTGAGTATATTCAACCCTTCTTTGATATACCCATTTTGAGAATTGATACTCCCATGTCTCTTGAGGCTGTTGAAAAGTACAAGCGGATTGGGGTTCTGGCGACTTTACCGTCTACCCTGGAGCCTACCATGTCTCTCGTTAATCGTATGGCGGCAGAGAAGGGCCTGTCTGTAGATGTGGTGAACGGTCTGGCCCGGGGAGCTTTTGAGGAGTTGAGTGCCGGAAATGCAGAAGCTCATGATCGTATGATCCTTGACACTGCTATGGCTCTGAATGATTCCTGTGATGTCTTTCTCCTGGCTCAGGGCTCCATGGCCCGGATGAAAGATGATCTTGAAAAAGCATCAGGCAAGCCGGTTCTGACCAGTCCTGAATCAGGTGTGGATGCTCTGGCTTCCTATCTGAAGGAGGGTGTGTGAACAGTTCAGATCTGAAGAAAACAGCCGCCCGGCTCCGTCTGGATGTGATGGAGATGGTGTTTGATGTTCAAGACGGTCACCCCGGACCCGCCTTCTCAGTGGCTGAAATAATAACGGCTCTTTATTTCGGAGGGATCATGAATATCCGGCCCCATGACCCCTTGTGGAATGAGAGAGACCGCTTTGTTCTCTCCAAAGGCCATGCCTGTCCCCTCCATTATGCCGCTCTGGCCCGATCCGGATTTTTCCCGACGGAGGAACTGTTCTCCCTCAGGAAAATAGATTCCAGACTCCAGGGGCATCCATTCATGGGAAAAACTCCGGGCAATGATGGCACTACAGGCAGTCTGGGAAATGGTCTGGCCACCGCTGTTGGAATGGCAAAAGGCCTGGTTATTCAGAAAAAGGAATCAAAAGTCTTTTGTATCATTGGCGATGGGGAGTGCAATGAAGGGATTATCTGGGAGTCTGTCATGGCGGCTGCCAATCTGAATCTCTCCAATCTGACCGTCTTTCTGGACAATAATCTGTGGCAGAGCGGCGGGTCGGTGGAGGCAGTCAGCGGTATCTGTGATTTTCAGGAAAAGTTTGAAACCTTCGGCTGGAACACCCTCTGTATTGACGGCCACAGTTTCAAGGAGATCATCTCTGCCGTTCAGAGTTCCCGGCCGATGAAAGACAAGCCCACTGTTATTATCTGTTCCACTGTAAAAGGGAAGGGACTGCCTTTCATGGAAAATGACAACAGCTGGCATAAAAGAGTTCCCACGCAAGAGCAGATGGATATTGCCCGGGAGATCCTGGGAAAGGAGGCAGTATGAGTCATACAACAAGTTCCCGCCGTGCTGTGGCGGATGGTCTGATGGAGCTGGCGGAGAAAGATGAAAGGATCTGTTTTGTTTCAAGTGACTCAGTTGCGGTGATAAAAGCTCAGGATTTTGCAGAAACCTACCCTGACAGAACTGTAGAGACGGGAATCTGTGAACAGGCTGCCATGGATACAGCCGCCGGAATGGCCTCCACAGGGCTGAAACCAGTCTATGTGACGTATGCCGTATTTGCCTCCATGAGAGCCTGTGAGCAGTTCCGGTCCATTGTCTGTTATTCCAATCTGAATGTCGTTGTTGTGGGTGCCAATGGAGGAATGGGAGCCGGTGAACGGGAGGGGGTCTCTCATATGGGTTGTGAGGATGTTGCCATACTCCGTTCCTTTCCCAATCTGACTATACTGATTCCCTCAGACGCTTCCCAGGTCAGAAAAGCACTTGTGGCCGCTGCTGCACTGGACGGCCCTGTTTACATCAGAACGGGAAGCGGCAAGGAGCCCTTGTTTCATACAGAGCAAACACCTTTTGAAATAGGACCGGTCCGGCAGATCTCCGGAAGGGGAAATGATATTGCCCTGTTCGGTTGCGGTTTCATTATGCCTGTTCTGGAAGAAGCCGGGAGTCTGCTTGAGGCAAAGGGAGTCGGTTTCCGCATTATTGAAGTGCCCACGATAAAACCTCTGGACAGATCCGGCATTGAAAGGATCCTGAACTCCTCCAGGGCTGCCGTTACTGTTGAGGATCATACTGTTGTCGGCGGCCTGGGCAGTGCTGTGGCAGATGTTAATGTTCAGAGCGCCAATATCCCCATGAGAATGGTGGGAATACAGGATGTCTTTCCTGAATCGGGTACGGCGGAAGAGCTGTATAATAAGTATGGAATTACTCCTGAGAATATTGTGAGAAAGGTGCTGGACGTTTTACAATAGATGTGCATCAGAAAAAGGCAGGAGAGAAATTCATTGAGTGATATGTTCAGAATAGACAGTCAGCGTAAGTCAGCTGTAGACACAGTTGTGGACAAGGTGAAATCTCTTCTGATCGAAAAACAGCTGAAACCGGGGGATCTCATTCCCCCGGAGCCTGTATTGGCCGAGCAGCTGGGAGTCAGCCGCGGATCCATCCGGGAGGCCATGAAAATTCTCTCCTCCTTCGGAATAGTTGAAATCCGCCGGGGAGACGGCACCTATATCAGCAATGCGGGTAATCAGAAGATCTTTGATCCCCTTCTTTTTAACATCCTGGTCAGCGGCGCCGATTTCAGAGAGCTTATCGAGGTGCGGGCCATGATGGAAAAAGAAGTTGTCCGGCTTATCATCTCCAATGCCTCGGATGAAGAGCTGGCCGGACTGGATCAGTGCATGGATGAATTTGATCTGGCTGAAAAACAGATTCCCCACAACCGGGAAGTTGCTGACAAAATAGATTTGAAGTATCACCGCCTGATGGGAGACATCACCCATAACAGAATAATCACAAGCATGTACAATTTTGTCATTGATCTTTTTGCTCCCACCATCAATTCCGACCTGGGATATAAGGAACATAAAAAAATGCATCTGGCCATAATGGCCAGAGATATTCCGGGGGCAGTGACAGCTGTGGAAGATCACAACAATGCCTGGAAGAAAAACAAAGACGAGAGCCTTCACCCGGAAACCCCTTCCTGATTTTATCCTTTAATCCTGATATTCCATTATCTCTTTCTCCATTTCCTGCTATAAAAGAGCAATGATTAAAAAAACAGCCGCCCTTACTGAGGGCTCATTGAACAGACAGCTATTCTCCCTCTCCTGGCCGAACATCGGCGGCATGCTGGGAATCATGATATTCAATCTGACAGACACATTTTTTGTCTCCCGTCTGGGAACTGAGGCCCTGGCGGCCATGGGGTATACCTTTCCGGTTGTTATGTTTGTTGGTTCGGCTGCTGCCGGTATCAGTCTGGGAGCCGGTTCCGTTCTGTCCCGGGCCATCGGGAAGGGGGATCATCACCTGATGCAGAGAACGGCCACCGACGGGATTCTTCTCTCGGTGCTGTTTGTCGCTCTGATCAGCACCGCAGGTCTATTGACTCTGGACCCTCTGTTCCGTCTTCTGGGTGCCTCGGGTGAGTCTCTCGTTCTGGTAAAAGACTATATGTTTATCTGGTTTCTGGGGGCAATCACCATTATCATGCCCCCCACTTCCGACAGTTGCCTGAGGGCGACAGGAGATATGATCCGCCCCTTTATTGTGATGATGATCTGTGCGGTGGGGAATGTGATTCTGGACCCCATATTTATTTTCGGATACTTCGGTGTGCCGGCTATGGGAATCCAGGGAGCAGCGCTGGCGACTGTATTATCCCGGTTTGCCGGAATGCTGGCGACTCTGGGATTCCTTCATTTTCATGCCCGTCTGGTGGATTTTTCCCGGCCCCGGTTTAAAGAGATTCTGGAATCCTGGGGACGTATCCTCCATGTGGGAATCCCCGCGGCCCTTACTCAGTTGATGCCCCATGTGACAAGAGCCGTACTCACCAGTCTGGCCGCTGCTGCCGGAGGGGCTGCTACGGTGGCTGCCCTTGCCGCCGGAACCCGGATAGAAGGGTTTATACAGATTTTTATGATGTCCTATTCCATGGCGCTCATTCCCCTTGTGGGACAGAACTGGGGGGCCGGCAAAACGGACAGGGTTATGGCCATTCAAAAAAAATCTGTCCGTCTGGCATTCATTCTGGGGGCTGTGACCTTCCTGCTGCAGCTTCTTCTGTCGGGATTTCTGGCCCGGATATTCAGCAGTGATCCCCAGGTTATCTCCCATATCAGACTCTATCTTATCGTTACCGGCGCCGCCTCGGGAGGTCTGTGCTATATGACCTGGGTCAACCAGTCCCTTAATGCCTCGGGGCATCCTCTGGCCTCTGCCCGGCTCAATGCGGTTTCCTTTATTCTGATTACCATACCCCTTGCGATTGTCGGATCAAGACTGGCCGGGTTCAAGGGTATTCTGGGGGCACTGGCAGCAGGGCAGCTTATGGGGGCTCTGTGGGCACATGGTGAAGGCTCCCGGATCTTCAGGCACAGTACGCCGGCTCCCGGGACAGGAGAAATCGAAGTATGAAGATAAAATCCTTTTTCAGACTGGTAGAAATCCAAACCAAAATAGCCAGTCTGTTTCCCTTTGTTTTTGCCACTGTGTTCAGCCTGTACCGCTATGGCCATCTGAACAGGATGAATCTGGGACTGATGTTTGTCTCTCTTCTGTTCTTTGATATGACCACAACCGCCATCAATAATTATATGGATTATAAAAAAGCGGTGGACAGGGAATACAGGGACCATCATAACATCATCGGCATTGATTCCATTCCCGAATATACCGTCCGCATTACCATATTTCTGATGCTGGGTATTGCGGTTGCCGCGGGAATCCTGCTGACCCTGCAGGCCGGCTGGATTGTCCTTATACTGGGGATCATCTCCTTCTTTGTGGGGATCTTTTATACCTTCGGTCCCATACCCATCTCCCGGATGCCCCTGGGTGAAATCCTGTCCGGATTTATGATGGGCTTTGTGATTGTCTATCTCTCTGTCTATATTCACTTTCCCCATATGGCTGTGTTGTCCATACAGGAAGGGCAGCTTTTTTTGAGGCTGGATCTTTGGGAGACCTTTTCTATCGCTCTTGTCTCCGTGCCCTTTGTCCTTGTTATTTCCAATCTGATGCTGGCCAATAATATCTGTGATCTGGAACAGGATATAAAAAATGACCGCTTCCTTCTTCCTTATTATGTGGGAGTCAAAAATGCCCTGCTGATATTCCGTTTCTCCTACTACGGAGCCTACCTGTTTATAATTGTCTCTGTGGTTCTGCAGATACTGCCCTGGTTTTCCCTTCTCTCTCTTCTGAGCTTCCCTGTCATTCAGAAACATATCCGTTTGTTTGAGGCAAAGCAGATCAAGTCGGAAACCTTTGTGCTGTCTGTAAAGAATCTGACAATCCTGAGTGGAGCCTATATTCTGGCTCTGGTTCCGGGACTGTTTATTTTTTTAACATGACTTTCCGCTGACTGTACTATACTATGATGGTATTACTGTTAAACCCCGGGTTTATATAGTCCCTTTGACCTGAACCGGTTCTGTCCGGATTAAAGGAGTACCCTCATGATGTATTTCAGCTCAGAAAGTGAACGTTCCCACCTTGACCGCAAGGATATGAAGAAGGCACTGCAGTCTGTGTTCGATCACTATCCTGATGCTGAAAAGATTCTCATAATCCCTCCCGACTTTACCCGGTTCCATTCCGGCGCCGGTCTTTTGACCGAGATGGCCTGGAAGATGATGGGAGACCGGGTCAAAGCGGTACTTCCGGCTCTGGGAACCCATTTTCCCATGAGTGAGTCTGAAAAAAGAAGGATGTTCGGTCAGCTGCCCCTGTCTTTGATCCGGGATCATGACTGGCGCAACTCCCTTGTGGAACTGGGACGCATCAGCGGACAGGAGATGGCTGAAATCTCCGGCGGCAGGCTGGATTATGACTGGCCGGTTCAAATCAACAGGCTTCTTGTGGAGGAGGACTGGGACCTTATCCTTTCCATCGGCCAGGTGGTTC
>JAQQAM010000238.1 GCA_028532905.1 Spirochaetales bacterium | reverse complement strand
ATGTCATTCTGGCACTTCCCCAGAAGGCCGGTCTTCCCAGCCTGCTGGAATGTCTACTCAGGTATTCGGGGGGGATTAACGGGGTCGAACTGTTCAATACGAAGTACTTTTTTTCACACCGGGACAAAGAAGGGGAGATAGCCGAGCTCATTGAACTGATTAATATCTACAAGGACGGCGCGGTAAAGGCTCTGTTCCGGAAGGCCCGGAGTTACGGTCTGGTCCGTGACCGGGGAGACCGGTTCAAGGTGATGCTTTCGGATGCGGCCATCAGACTTCTGGACTATGATGATGCGGATTTCAGAATCAAGCTGGGCAGCGGGTCCAATGATTACAGTATCGCCTCTCCGGGAATGGGTTTTCTTCTGCCCAAGCTGAGCCTTTTGGGGCTCCGGTCCTCCCTTAACGGCCTGGCCTGGCATTACTCTCTGCCCTTCAAGGTGGGAGAGTCTCTGGAGCATCTGAATTTTCCTGTTGAACGGACCGGTCCGTTTTCCATTCTCAAACGTCTGTCCAGAGGATCGGTTCTCCTGCTGGGGAATCCCACGGCTTTTGATCACAGAAAAAAGAGGGAGAGAAAGATCTCTCTGAGAAGCCGGATGAAGAGCGCCAATTCGACCATACGGAATTCTTTTCTTATTCTGCTGGGAGTTCTGCTGGCTCTCCTGCCCGTTAAGGGAAGCCTTGCTCCCCACTATATTGCCCTGTGGTTTGTCATCAGTCTCTTTCAGTCGGTTCTTTCGGATCTGCTTTCCCACGGCGGACGGAAAATCCAATCCTACAGACGGGAGCTGGTAAACGGAAAAGACCTGTCGGCCTATCTGTTCTTCACAGGTCTGGCCATTCCGGTTCTGGGAACGGCGTCTTTGTATATCAGCAGCTTTCTGGATACCCTGGATCTCAGACCGGGGATGTACAGCATGGTTCTTTTTGTTCTGCTGGGTGTTGTGTCCTGGCTGTATACCGGACTGACCACACTCCTGAGGGGGTATAAGCCTGTTACGGCTCTGGTGAACGGAGCCCGCAGTTTCTACAGTTTTCCTCTGGCCGCCCTGTCGGCTCTGGTTCTTCCCCTCCCTCCCATTGTGCAGCAGAAAATCTGGACCGCTGTTGCCGGGGCCTTTGTTGAGGGAATTGCCAAGTACAGGGAGGATCTCCGGCTCAGACGTGCGGATTACACCAGACTGTTCCGGGAGCTGGCATCCCCCCGGACTTCAGAAAGGAGAATCCGTTGTCTTATCTATGATCTGCTCTATATCAGGGGAAAGATGCCCCGGGGCCGGGAGGTCCTTTCCGAACAGCTGGGAACACTGGAAGAGGGCAGACTGAAAACCCTGGAGTTCCACCTGAAACGGGAGGATCTGTATGTCACCCTTCTTCGGAAAAATCTCCACAGTTCCTATGCACTGATGTTGCCCCTCCTTGAAAAGGAGCAGGCCGAAATCCTGAAGGAACTGGCAGACCTGTCCTCAAAAAAATAAATATAAACATTTTGTTTATCTCCTCTTAAACAGGGCTTTATGGTGTTCAATCTCCGGCGGGAGTAGAATTCCATCATGGGGTAGCTCCCTGAAATCAGGAGATGTGCCATGTCAGTAAAAAAAATAGTCTATCTGGGATTTCTTCCTCTTCTGCCTCTGATTCTTCTGCTGAACAGCGGATTCCTTCTGGAGGACGGGAGTCTGGAAAACCGGAGTCCGGAAAACAGGAACGGTTCCTATGCTCCGACGGCAGTGGTAAAAGACGCCGGCTCTGAAGCGGAGACATCTCCCGGGACCCCTGAATCAGTCCTGCTGACCACAGAAGTGTCCGCCTCCCCCGCCTGCCTGTATTTGTCCGGGGAGGTCAGGCCGAAGGATGTTGTGGATATTTTTCCCGACACCCAGGGTAAGGTCAGGGAGCTGAGAATTGAAGCCGGAGATCCGGTGGCAAGTGATCAGGTTCTGGCAATGATAGATCCTTCCAGGCCGGGGATGAACTATACCCTCAGCCCAGTTAAGTCATCCATCCGGGGAACGGTCACCGCAGTATATACGGATACAGGCGCCTTTATCACACCGGGACAGCCGATCTGCAGTGTGGGAACCCTGACACAGCTGGAAGTGGATGTCTATATTCCCGAAGGCTCCATAGATGATGTACGAAAGGGTATGACCGCTCTGGCCGGATCACCGGTCCTGCCCGATCTGAATGAGACCCTTGTTCTGAACCGGATCTCGCCTGTATTGGATCCCGTCAGCCGCAGCATGAAGGTCGTGTTTATTCCGGAGAGCAGGAATACAAGGCTGAAGGCAGGCATGTTTATAGACCTGATGATTCTGCTGGAGTGATCCTTTGAATATATTTCAGTTTATCCTCAAACACCCTCTGGCTGTGATCACTGTATTCTGTCTGATCACCCTGCTGGGATTTCTGATGGCCCTGACCCTCCCGCTTAATCTGTATCCGGACTTTAATCCGCCGATCCTGACGGTGGTGACCATCTATCCTCAGGCCACACCCGAAGAGATTGAAGAACAGGTCACTAAAAAACTGGAAGAGAAGCTGGGCAGCATAAGCGGCCTGGATAAAATGAGCTCCTACTCCGGTAACTCTGTAAGCCGGATTGTCCTTGAATTTGCCTACGGACTGTCCATGATCTCCATAGAAAATGACATCCGTTCCAGACTGGGACAGCTGGCGGCGGAACTGCCCCGGGAGGCGGAAGTACCGGTCCTCTATAAGTTCAATATCAACGATGAACCCATAGTGGAACTGGCCATTAAAGCCGGGGGAGATCAGGATCTGAAGGAAATTTTCCGTCTCACCGAGAAGGATATCAAGAGTTCCTTCGAACAGCTGGAGGGTGTTGCCGCCGCTGAACTGAAGGGGATTCGGGATGAGGTGGTGGAGGTTTCGGTCATCAGAAACAGGCTGGAGGCCTTCTCTCTGAATCTGACCACCCTTGCAGGGATGCTGAGACGGCAGAACCGGAAGCTGGGTTCCGGCACACTGGATGAAGGAGGAATCGAATACAGTATACAGGCGGACGGCGGATTCTCCTCCCTGGAGGATATCAGAAAAACGGTGCTGACCAGCTCACCGGGTGGCGCTCCTGTGAGGGTCGGCAGCCTCGCTGAGGTTTTTACAACCCTGGAGGACCCCGATGATCTGGTCACTCTGGACGGTTCTCCGGCCATCGGAATTTCAATTATGAAGCAGAGTGATGCCAATGTTGTGGAGACCACAGATCAGGTCTTAAGTCATGTACAGAGAGTGAATGGCATTCTCCCTGAAGGGTATGAGCTTGTTGTGATCAGTGAGTCTACAGATCTGATTCGTCTCGTTATCAGCACCATTATGAGTTCCGGGCTCCTGGGAGGACTCCTGGCCATGTCGGTGATCCTGTTTTTCCTGCACCGGCTCCGTCCCACCCTGATCATTTTCATCTCCATTCCTGTTTCTCTGCTGGCCGCTGTGGGGGGGCTGGGGCTTCTGGGAAAGTCTTTGAACATACTGACCATGGGAGGGCTGGTTCTGGGTCTGGGGATGATTGTAGACGGATCGATCGTTGTACTGGAGAACATCATGGTGTACTACGAAAAGGGGGTTCCCCTTAAATCCGCCGCCATGCAGGGAGCCCGGGAAATGGCCGCTCCCATTACAGGCTCCACCCTCACATCCATCTGTGTGTTTCTTCCTCTTCTGTTTCTGGCAGACAGTCTCGACCTGCTGGGAGTGCTGTTCAAGGATATGTCCCTTTCCGTGATCCTGGCCCTCAGCGCTTCTCTGGGTTTCTCCCTGTTTCTGGTGCCTGTTCTAAGCGTCCTTCTGCTTCCCGGGGTGAAAATCGGGAAACAGAAAGGGGGGGGTCCGGCTAAGATCATAGAAAGGGGCTTACAGGCGCTGGAGAGACAGTATCTGGGGATACTGAAAAAGGTTCTGAGAAACCGGGGTGCCGTTCTTCTGACCGCATTGACCCTTCTGGTATCGTCGGTTCTTGTTTTTCCCCGTCTGGACTGGCAGTTTCTGCCCCGGACCGGTGAAAAATCATTTGTTGTGGATGTGGATTTCCCCAGGGGTACCTCTCTGGATATGAGTGAGAAGAATCTGATGGAAATCTCCGATTTTATGAAACGGGAGATGCCCTGGCTCAAGGGAGTTCTCATCACGGCAAAACGGGGAAAAGGCCGGATTCTCGGTATCCTTCCCCCTCTGAATATGAGACCCCTGTCCCATGAAGAGATGAAAGATCTTATACGGAAGGAGCTGAGGAAACGGGAGGGAACAGATTATGAATTTGTATCCACCGACGATACCACAAAGGTTGGAAATACAGGAAAGCTTGTTGTCTATATCAGAGGAACATCCAGAGAGCCCATGCTTCTTGCGGAGCAGCAGATTTTAACAGTACTGGCATCAAGAAAAGAGGTCCTGGATTTCAGCATAGACCGGGAAAAGGAGCGCCCTGAGCTTTCGGTTTCCTTTTTCAGGGACAGAGCCTTTCAGATGGGTGTGAGCATGGAACAGGGAGCGGCCGAATTGAGAGCCGCTTTGACGGGAATAAAAGCCGGCGAGTTCAGGGGGCAGGAAGACCCTCTGGATATTGTTATCAGATTGAGACCGGAAGACAGAAGCGGCCGGAGTGATCTGAACAGGATTTTTCTGGTGAACCCGGCGGGTGTCCGCATCCCTCTGTCCAATATCGCCGAACAGAAGGAAAGCCTGATACCCGGAGGTCTTGAGAGGGAAAACCAGGTGAGAACCATAAAAATTACAGCTCAAACGGCACCCGGTTACTCGACAGGAGATCTCCAGAGGCGTATTCAGAACTATATTGATACCCGTATGACTCACAGTGAGGATCTGCATATCGATTTCGGAGGGGAAACAGAAGATGCCCTGACCTACGGACGCTCCATGGTGTTTATATTTGCTCTGGCGGTTCTACTGGTCTTTGCTGTGATGGTCTGCCAGTTTGAGTCTCTCAAGAGTCCCTTTATCATTATGCTGGTTCTGCCGTTTATGTTTGTGGGAATTGTTCTGGGGTTTATGCTGATGAGCCTTCCTGTGAGTATGATTACCATTATAGGATCGGTTATGCTGGCGGGTATTGTTGTGAATAACGGTATTGTTATGGTGGACTATACCAACCTCCTCAGGGAACGGGGAATGTCTGTCTCCAAGGCCTGCAGGGAGGCCGGCAGAAGCCGTCTCCGTCCGGTTTTGATGACCACCATGACCACAGTCCTTGCCATGGTACCCCTCGGTTTTTTTCCAGGGGAAGGTGCGGCTCTCCTTCAGCCTTTCGGCATTACAATTGTGGGAGGCCTCCTGGTCAGCACTGTGGCCACACTCCTTTTGATTCCGGTTCTCTATTCCCTGTTCCACAAAGGGGAAGACTCCCGGCCGGGGAGGAGTAAATAGTGTATACTTATTCCGGGAAGCTTATATGAATGCATCAGTTCTTGTTGTTGAAGACGAATTGGATATCGCTGAACTCATCAAGCTCTACCTTGAAAAAGAGGGCATTCAGGTTTTGATTGCTGCCGACGGCGAGACCGGTCTTGAAATGCTTAGGGGAAGTTCCCGGGTTGATCTTTTGATTCTGGATCTGAACCTTCCCGGACTGGACGGTTTCGAGTTCCTCAGAATCCTGAGAAAAGATTTTGAATTACCCGTGGTGATCGTGTCGGCCAGGCATGAAGACGGGGATATGATCATGGGCTTCGGCATAGGAGCAGATGACTTTGTTCCCAAGCCCTTCTCGCCCCGGGTTCTGGCGGCTAGAGTAAGAGCCCACCTCAGAAGAAGCCGCTCCCGTCAGAGTGATGCCGATTCCCGTCTGTTCCGCTTCGGTGACTGTGTTCTGGACCGGAAGTCCCTGTCTCTGTTCAAGGGAGACAGCCGTATCCCTCTCAGTCCCAGGGAAATGCAGGTACTAATCTATCTGTCAGAAGATCCGGGTGCTCCCCGGTCCCAACAGGATATCTATGATGCCGTATGGGGGCAGGACTTCGGCGATCTGAATACAGTGAGTGTCCACATACAGAGGCTGAGGCAGAAACTGGAGGATGAGCCCTCCCGTCCCCGTCTGATCAAAACGGTATACGGCTTCGGATATACCCTGAACACCGGAGAGAATGTATGAAATCCAGAAAGGATCTCTCCCTGCCCGACCGGCTCCTGATCGTTGTGATCGCCCTGAGTGTCATACCGCTGATCTCTCTTGTTGTTCTGATTTTTATGAATTACTACTTCTGGGATACCAACCGGTACATGGGTTCAGATGCTGTACAGGCACCCAAGTGGCTGCGGACTGAGCTGAGTGCCATACTGGATGACAAGGGTGATGACGCATTACAGGCTATTCCTCTGGAGAAAAGGCAGATCATGCTCCTCACAGATGCAGACGGGAACTTTCTCTATACCGGGTTCTCCCACCTCACGGAACTGGATATAAGGGATTTTTCCGGCAGTATTCCCGATCTGGCATCTCAGGTCTTCCAGTTCATGGCCGGAGAGCGTATCGCCCTGACCAATTACAGATATAATGAGATTCAGGGGCTCATGGCCTATATCATTCTTCCCGATACCTTTGCCCGTTTTCTGGCCAGATGGCTTTGGATTCTGGCCGCCCTTTATTTTATCGCCTGTCTGTTCTTCCCCACCTATATCAGTACCCGGCTGATTATGCAGCTGCGTCGTTCTGTCAGCCGTCTGGAGGAAGCCGCCAGGCAGGTGGAGCAGGGAGACTTCAGTTTTGAACTGGAAGACGGGGAACACAGGGATGAACTGAAACCCCTGACAGATGCGTTCCGGGCCATGCAGCTCCGCCTCAGGGAGGAACAGGATCAGAAGACCCGTTTTCTCATGTCCATCTCCCATGATCTGAAAACACCTCTTACCTCCATAAAAGGGTATCTGGAGGCCATTGAAGACGGCCTGGCTGATGATCCCGACACTCTGAAGGACTATCTCTCCATTCTCCAGAGAAAAAGTGAGATTCTGGAGAACAGAATCGGCAATCTTATTGATTTTGCCCGTATGGATACATCTGTGTGGAAGCAGTACAGAAGCGGCCCTCTTGAACTGAAAGCCCTCCTGGAATCCCTTGCCCGGGACTGCAGAAGGGATGTTGTCCTGTCCGGCTGCCGTTTGAATCTGTCTCTTCAGCTGGATGAGGATCTGGTGATACAGGGAGACCGGGACCTTCTCTACAGGGCCCTGGAGAACCTGCTTCGGAATGCACAGATCTACAGCGGAGACGGAGGTCTTATTGCACTGAAGGCCAGTGGGACCGGTGACTCTGTGGAGATAATCATTGCCGATAACGGACCGGGGATATCCGGGGATGAGAGAAAACTGGTTTTTGAACCCTTTTACAGAGGGGATTCGGGGAGAAACAGCAGCGGTATGGGCCTGGGACTCACCACAGCTCTGTCGGTCATCCGGTCTCACGGGGGTACAATAGACCTCAGGGACAGGCCGGGAGGGGGCTGTGAGTTTGTGGTTCATCTTCCCCTGTCTGTTTGAGAATTTTTGATTCTGTCATCAGACAGGACATTAAGTATTTGATATGAACTCCTGCGGCTCATATAGTTAAGGTATGAAGAAATTCATCCTGCTGTTATTTCTCCTGATTTCAGCTTATAACAATCTGCACTCATCTGAAGATAATACAGGCAGTATCCGCTTCAGAAACTATACGGTTGAAGAAGGCCTTTCTACAAATACGGTCTATACCTCCTTTCAGGACCGGAACGGATTTCTCTGGTTCGGAACTCAGGATGGGATCAACCGTTTTGACGGTTTGGAGTTTGAGGCTGTTGCCCCTCTGTCCCCAGTGGGGAACGGACTGATATATGAAATCCTGGAAGGCTCCAACGGGGATATTCTGATTGCTTCCATAAGCGGATTGTTTGTCTACAGTAAGAAAACAGAGCGTGTTGAACTGTATCACAGTGAATTAAAGGGGCAGGAAGTCAGAACCCTGCTCCCTCTTCCTGACAACAGGATCATATTGTCTCTGGGAGAAAAGGGGCTGTATCTGATCGAGAATGGGGAACTGGTTCCTCTGATTGAAGATCTCCCTGTGTCTGATCTGTTATTCCGGAAGGGAGTGATCTATGCCGCCGGTAACCAGGGTCTTTACCTTTATGATCTGGATAATCGGAAGATACAGGATATTCTGCTGGAAGACAGAAGAGTCCTCTCCCTGTACAGTGACGGTGAGGAGATCCTGGCCGGCTGTGACCGGAATATCTACAGAATTTCCCCTACAGCGGAGACAGAGCTTTATCTTGAACATACAGAGAATGTCGTCTCTCTGCTTAAAGACAGTGAATCCAGGCTCTGGGTTGCCTCGGAGACGCAGGGCCTGAGCTGTTATCTGAAGGATCAGAATGAATCTTTCCGCTTTCCCGGAGGAGATACGGTGATCTCTTTGTATCTGGACAGAAGCGATAATCTGTGGATCGGTTCCCTGGGGGGAGGGCTGAAAAAAGTGGATACCCATAGAATGGGTTTCTCCTACCTGGGAAAAGAGCGGGGGCTGGTCAACACCATCATCGTCTCTCTTCTGGAGGATGGGGACGGAAGTCTGTGGATCGGTACATTCGGAGGTGGTCTCTTTCATTATGCCGCAGATAAAACTCTGATCCGCCGGTATACTTCTGATCCGGAAGATCCTCAGAACCCGGGGGATGACAGAATCATGGGACTCTTCAGAGACAGCCGCGGCAGACTCTGGGTCGGAACCAAAAACAAGGGTCTCTTTTACAGGGAAGACCAGTCCTTTGTTCCGGTAAAGAGTTCCTACGGGAGCATCTATACGATTGCCGAAGATTCAAGAGGCCGAATCTGGGCGATTTCTCAGGGGGGCGGGGTTCATATTATTGATCCCGAGGGTTATCTCATTGAAACACTCCAGCCTCCCTTTGTTCCTACCCGCTCTTTCCGGACCATGATGATTCATGAAGGAAAAATCTATCTGGGATCAGCGGATGCAGGCCTTATGGTTCTCAATGAAGAGGGCCGCCTGCTGAAACACTATGCGCCTGAATCCTTCTCCAGGCATGGTCTGAAAGGGGCTCATATCCTCAGTATTCTAATGAGCCGCAAGGGAGAGCTGTGGGTCGGTACCCTCGGGGGAGGGCTCCACAGGTATGACAGCAGGAATGACCGTTTTGAAAGGTATACAACCCAGGAGGGGCTGCCGAACAATACGGTCTATGGAATTCTGGAAGACGAATCCGGACGTCTGTGGATCAGTACAAACAGGGGGCTTTCCTTATTCAGACCCCAGGAGGAGAGCTTTACAAATTATTCTAAAGCCGACGGCCTGCAGGGAGATGAGTTCAACAGCGGAGCCTCTTATAAAGGGGATTCAGGCATACTGTATTTCGGCGGCATCAATGGCCTGAGTTATTTCCGGTCCTCCCTGATCACAGAAAATACAACGGTTCCCCAGACTCTGATAACAAAAGTCAAAGTCAATAATAAAGCTGTTGAAGTAGGAGAAACTGTTGCCGGTACAGTTCTGTTACCCGTATCCGTAACGGCACTGGACTCTCTGGAGCTGACACAGGATCACCTGGTTCTGACACTGGAGTACAGGGCACTCCACTTTTCCAATCCCGAGACCAACAGCTACTCCTATATTCTTGAAGGCTTTGATCCGGAATGGATTGACGCAGAGAGGCGTAATTTTTCCACATATACCAACCTTCCTCCGGGCCACTATACATTCAAAGTAAAGTCCAGAGGACCCAACGGCTTCTGGTCTGATGAAGATGTACTCCCGATTGTTGTTGTACCGCAATTTTATCAGACCACGTGGTTCCGTCTTCTGATGACCGCTTCTGTTTTTACAGCTGTACTGCTTATGATCAGATTAAGACTGAATAATACAGAGAAGAAAAACAGGGAACTGGAAGAGATGGTAGCCCTGAGAACCAGGGAGCTGGAATCGGCTCTGGAGAGTGAAAAAAGAATGAGATCGGCTCTGGCCGGCAGTGAAAAAATGTCATCCATAGTCAGTCTGATTGCCCGGCTGGCCCACAACCTGAACACCCCTCTGGGCTCCACAACCACGGCCCTCAGTTTTCTGCGGAACTCACTGGAACAGAAAAATGCCGAACCCGCCTGGCTGGAGACCTGCGACCTGGCTCTGGACGGAACAAACAGGGCAACTCAAATAGTGCAGCAGCTTTCTGCGGCCTCCAGTGTTAAAGCGGTTCCCTCTGCAGTCATGTTCAATCTGAATGAGGTGCTGTCCGAATATATCAGGTCTCAGTGGATTCCGGTTTTTCAGAAACGGGGTATCCGCTTTGTTTTTGATCTGTCAGAAGGAGATGCCAGGCTGAAAGGCTCAATCAGCTCTCTGCAGGAGACCGTGGACTGTCTGTTCAACAATGTGCTGGATCATGCGTTTGAGAATGATGCAGACGAGTCTCCTGTGGAAAAAACAGTGAGCATTAAAACCGTGTTTTCCAGAAAGGAAGCCCTTATTGTTTACCGGGACAACGGCAGGGGGATACCGAAGGAAGAGCACAGCAGAATTTTTGAACCCTTTGAGGGACGGTCTTCCAATGCCGCTGCCAGGGGAATGGGTTTGTTTCTGGTGTACAACCTGATCAAGATCCATTTTGCCGGTACCATTCAAATTGTTGAAAAAGATAAAGGTGTTTGCTTTCAGATTAAAATTCCCCGGAAAGAGACGGAAGAGTAGAGTATAATTGAACTAATGACAGATTCCGGTTCCCGATTATTAAAATTTACAAATGTACCAGCTCAGAAAACCGAAAAAGAGTCATGGAAGATTCTCATAGTGGATGATGAATCCATAATGCATTCAGTGACAGAACTGGTTCTCCGTGACTTCTCCTTTGAGGGAAAAAAGCTCAGTTTTCTGTCTGCCTATACGGCGGATGAAGCGAAGATTCTGCTGACTGAACACAATGATGTTGCTGTGGCTCTGGTGGATATTGTTATGGAAGAGGATAACAGCGGTCTGCAGTTTATTCAGTGGGTCCGGGAAGAGCTGGGAAACCGGGAAGTCCGTCTGATCCTGAGAACGGGGCAGCCCGGCCTGGCTCCGGAAAGGGATATTATTCAGCGCTACGAAATTAATGATTACAAGGAAAAGACAGAACTCACAGACGTCAAACTGATAACAGCCCTGACCGTTGCCATCAGGGGGTACCGGGATATCAGTGTTCTGAACAGGAATAAAAACGGTTTTGAAAGCATTGTCCGGGGCGGACGGAATCTCTGGACCTCCGGCTCTTCCTCCGGCTTCATGACCCTGATCCATTCACAGCTTATGGAGATTGTCTGCGGACAGAACAGACAGGTGGAGGATGTTGATTCTCTGCTTATAAAAAAATCGGAATCCGGAAGCCTTATCCTCAAAGCCACCGCTGCATTCAGCAGCTTTGACCGTCAGAAACTGGAGTCCCAGTCAGATCCACTTTTAAAATCGGTGTATGATTTCTGCTCAGAAGTCCAGAACTTCCGCTACAGAGAACCCTATCTGTTCTGCTCTCTCAATACGAGACAGGCTGAGAAACTGTACCTTGTGGTAAAAACTGAAAAGGAGCCTGATGAGACAGATTCGGCCATCTTATCGGCATTCCTTCTCAATTCATCTCTGGCTCTGGATTACTGGTATTTAACCTCCAACCGATCTCGGTCACAGAAAAAAATGCTTTTCTTTCTTTCTGAAGTCATTGAACAGCATTTTTCAGAAACCGGAAATCATATTCAGAGAGTCTCGGAGATGGTTCATCTTATGGCAGTGAGTCATGGTTTTTCAGAGGATGAAGCAGAGCATCTGCGCATGGCATCCATCCTCCACGATATTGGTAAAATAGGTATACCCGATACTATTCTGAAGAAACCCGGCAAACTGACAGAGGATGAGATGGAGATTATGAAATCTCATGTCCGAATAGGCTATAGAATGCTCAGTTCCAATGAGGATGAGTTTTTCCCCGATGCCGCCGATATCGCCCTGTACCATCATGAAGCCTGGGACGGCCATGGCTATCCCGAGGGGCTGAAGGGAGAAGCCATTCCTCTGTCTGCCAGAATCCTGGCTGTTGTTGATGTCTTTGATGCCCTGACCCATCTGAGGATCTATAAGGATGCCTGGAGTGAAGAGGAGGCTCTGGCCTTTCTTCAGGAGAAGAAGGGAATTGATTTTGAACCCGTTCTGGTAGATCTGTTTTATGAAAATTTTGACAGGATGAAAGAGATTCTGAATGCCCATCCGGACTGATCCGGAATCTGAGAATATACAGATTGCCTATTATGATATATAGTCAGATATCTGCGGACAGAATCTGTCTGTAACCCTTCTGTTAACAAGGAGCAGATCTTGCCTCATCTGTTTTTTCTGTTTTTTATAATCTCCTTTGCTGTTATGACCGGTGCCTTTCTTCTGGGTCTTCTTTACTACCAGAAGGAAAATGTCCTGTGGAAATTCAAGGGCTGCATTTTTCTGGGTTTTATCCTGTTTCTCTTTCTGAGTTCCGGAATCCGTTTCTATTTTGCCGAAATTGCCGGGTCAGGGGATAATCCCATCAGAAAGTTTCTGCAGGTTCTCTATGTTATCGGATATTCCCTGCTGATCTACTATCTTCCGGCAACCATTAATTACATTCTCCGCCGGCCCTGGTCCCGGGGCAGACTCTCGTGGATCCTTTTTGCATCTGTATCCTATTTTGTTGCCGGCATCATTGCCATGATCAATGGCCTGTCTCCCACATGGAACCTTCCCCTGGGGGTCATTTTCTTTCTGTCCTTTGTGTTTATTCTCATCGATGCCTTCCGCTCTCTTCCTCTGATCCGGGACAAGAGAGGGCGTATGACTGTGACTCTTCTGTTTTCAGGAACCTTTATTTTCCTTCCCCTGCTGCTGATCGTGAGGATGACTCAGGCTATTTTCTTTCCCGAAATGAACTATGAACTCCTGCTGTTTCCCCTGCAGACCCTCTATTTTCTGTGGCTGGCTCTGGTTCTGATTCAGTTTCTGATGAACAGAATTCTGATTTCCGATGCCATTCCTCTGCCCCTGAGTGAAAAACCGGCATCCTTCTTCGAAGAGAGGGGAATTACGTCACGGGAGAGGGAGATTATCCTGTTTCTGGAAAAAGGCCTTACCTACAAGGAGATCGGCAGGGAACTGTTTATCTCTGCCAATACGGTGAGCAATCATGTTGCCAGTATCTACAAGAAAACAGGTCAGAGATCACGGGTTGAAATGCTGAATACTCTCCGGGCGGAAGCATAGTGTATCAGGACTAGTTAATCATAAGAGGCCCAGGCTTTTTCTTTTAATAGTTTTTTCATATTCCCCTTATTATACTGAAGCCAGTTGAGGAGGCTCTTCATGGTTTCAGTACCAGCGGCACAGCCTGCGTTCAGGCGAACCATTCAAATTGGATACAGATCTGTCATTCAGGACGGATTGATCTCTCCTGCTCTTCTCTGGGAGGAACTGGAAGAGAGTGCCGAACAGCACTGCCGCCTGATCGGTCTGGATGTCTTTACTCTTCTCAAACGGCAAGAGGCCTGGGCTCTGAAGAGCGGCGCCTCCCGTATGTACCGTTATCCGGGATACGGTGAAAAGATAGAGATTGTCAGCTGGATTTCATCTCTG
This sequence comes from Spirochaetales bacterium, assembly GCA_028532905.1. GTDB lineage: Bacteria > Spirochaetota > Spirochaetia > DSM-2461 > DSM-2461 > Oceanispirochaeta. The sequence goes on along the minus strand of JAQQAM010000238.1, from coordinate 8,533 downwards.
GAGCGCTACAGAGGATACAGAGAATTCAGGATACTGGATGAAGAGGGTGCTGTTCTGGGTGAGATGTCCACTCTCTGGATCTATATGGATCTTAAGGAAAGGCGCTTACAGGCCATTCCCGAGGAATTTCATACAGGCTGGGGGTCCCGGGGAGATGCCCTGCATCACGATTTTCACAGAAAAAGCAGGTATCATGATCTGGATGATTTCAGATCCGAGTTTTTTCCGGTAAGGCGGAGAGATCTGGACAGCAGCGCCCATGTCCACAATATCCGCTATCTGGAGTGGATGTCTGAATCCGTTCCTGAACAGGTCTACAGACATTGCCGGATTGAAGAGTTTTCCGCCCTGTTCAGGCGGGAGATGAGGTCCGGAGGCTGTGTGGAAATCAGAACCCATGATCTGGGAGACGGTTGTTTCCGGCACGATTATTTTGACAGAGACAGGCAGCTGCTCCTGTGCTCGGCTGAGTCCCGCTGGGTAAAAAAAGAATCCCGGCCGTTACATGCCGGGATTCTGCAAAAAGTGATCTGAACCTGTCTTCCTGATATCAGAAACCGGGAAGCTTGATTTTGGATGCCTCTTCTTTTGCTTTTTCTTCAGCGGCTTTCTGAGCCGCTGCTGCCGCGGCCTCAGCCTCCGCCTTTGCTTTAGCTGCTTCCGCCGCTGCTTTGGCCTCTGCCTCTTTCCTGGCCGCTTCCGCCTCGGCCTTCAGCTTCTCCGCTTCGGCTCTGGCTCTGTCTTCAGCCTCTTTCAGAAGATCCTCTCCCCTGCTTCTGGCTTCATCCTCGTAGGCTTTGACCTGGGCTTCCAGGTCTTCAATGCTCCTGATCTGTGACAGAGATTCCAGTCCCAGCTGATCCAGGGCTTCATTGATTTTCTCTGATCCTTTGAGTTCAGAAGCAACCAGTTCCCGGATGTATTTCTCCAGTTCCGCCGCACCCTGGGAGGGGAGGTCTTTCAGAAGATCTCCCAGTTTCTCTTTGATGATTTTGTCGGCATCACTTTGAACCCGGAGTCCCTGTATCCCATTGCTGTCTATATGAACTTCCGCATTGACCATAAACTCTTTTATTTCGGCAACAGTCTCCCGGAGCAGGCGGGTGGTGATGTCATCCTTGTCGGGGAGAGTAATTTGCAGGTCTGCAAAATCCATATCCAGTGAGACCAGAACTCCCTCCTCATCGGGATGGGGGATGCTCTTTCCAGTATAACTCAAACGGGCTCCGGCCGATTCAATACCCAGAGCGGAAAGGGTGTCTCCAAAATCTGCCGGGTTGGCTGGAGAGCTGAAACTGATATCAAAGAGCTGAGACGCATCCTCCTTGAGATCCAGAAATCCGTCCAGTGACATCCGGGCCTCACCGTTATCCCAGGCGCTGGTCAGAAGAACCGGTTCTTCCAGTTTGTCCGGCTCGGATGTGATTCCGCTGACCAGGGCATTGAAAAAACCGCTGTAATTATCTCCGCCGCTCAGGTCAATCTTCTTGATCAGGAAGCGGGGTTGTTCTGCTGTGGGAAAGGGGATATAGCTTCCGGCCAGACGTTTTGCTCCACCCTCATTCTCCTCTGCACCTGAGCGGGAGGCATTCCATTTTTCATAGTAGGGCATAACCAGCATGGCCTTGTCGTAATAATCCTGAAACCGGGTCATAAGGATCTCTTTAACCTTGTCGGAAATGAAATTCTGTACATCTTCCCGGCCGGGAAGCTGGAGCAGGGTACCGAGGTAGTCGATATCATCCTGAATCAGGTTCTCCACTTCCTCCTTCATAGACAGAAGGCGCTCTTTTTCTTCGTTGAACTGGGCGTTCAGGGATTCCAGCTCCTTCTTCTGATCCAGCAGAGAATCGCTGTACCCCCGGTACTCATCCACAACACCCCGGGCGTCTTCCAGGGAACTGACAGAGGGAACACCCCGGCTGCCCAGATCTTTTATCTCTTTGATAGAATCTTCCACCCCTGTTCTGGTTGTCTCAAAGGTTTGTGTCCAGCGCTGTGTAAAGGCTTCCAGCTCCTGGTTGGCCGTGTCTATGTACTGAAGGGATTTCAGGTTGGATTTGTGCTCTTCAATAAGAGCCAGAACCTGCTCCTTTCCTTCCTCCATATCGGGAATGTCTATCAGAGGAGTTCCTGAGTCTTCAGAACCTTCCCCTCTGCTGTCGATGAGGTCACCGGATGTGCGGGAGGAGTTCAGCTGCATGCCCTGAAGGGTTATCTCTTCAATATGATAGCGGTTTCTGCTGAGCTCGGGCATATTGATTCTGATCGCCGTATTTCCGAATGTTATAAGATTCCTGTCGGGTTTATCCTTGTTCTGTATAGAAAGGCTGTCAAAGGTGAAGCTCCCCTTGCTCAGGGACAGATCGGGATTCTCAATAAATCCGGCTGCTTCAAAAATGGATTCAATACCTGTTTCAATTCCCTTTTTTATGAGAACATTTTTAAACAGGTAATTAAACAGAAAAGCCAGGACCGCGATTGCCAGAAGAATCAGGGCTTTCCATTTTGTTACAGTTCCTTTGTTCTTTTTGATGGACTTGCCCAGGGCTTTCAGTTTTTTCAAATCCTCTTTGGGCAGATCCTGCTTGATGACCATTCTGTCATCCATAAGTTCAAAACGCTCTTCAATCCATTTTTTATCTGAGGGAATATGAATATTCTTCAGGATCTTCTTTTTCCATTTTTTGGGTTTGATCTTTTTTCTGAATACTTTGGGGACTTTCTTATTCTTTTTTGCCATCTCTTCCCCCTTATCTCAGAAAGCTCAGCTTATTGTAAGCAGACAATATTTTTGAAACCCAGGGAACTTTTTTCAGACTCTTGACCAGTTTGGATTCGGCCAGCCGGGGGGCTACTTTCTTTCGGTAGACAACAACAAGCTGTCTGAACAGGAAAAAAAGGGGCAGCCACAGAATCAGGTTCCAGAGAAATGCCCCCATAACAATGGTGTTGTTGAATTTCAGCCAGGGTAAGACCGGCAGGTTATACAGGGTCGTAAAAAAGGATTGGAAGGCAGGCATGGTGAGAATCAGCTGCCCTGTGTTGTGGAGCAGCGGGTCCATCAGGGAGGCCAGGGGCGGGAACAGGAGAAGGCTCAGCAGCATGGCCGCCAGATTATGCTTCAACAGAAAGGCAATGCTGAAAATGATGATCCACAACAGGTTTCCCTTGGGGATCAAAGCCAGGCAGAAGCCGAAGGCTATACCGGAGGCCAGCTCCCCGGGGCGGCTGTTGCTGTTCAGAGCCACCAGAATTTTGGATATAAAGGATATCATACAATCTCCTGTTTATTTCATTTCTTCGGATACGGGAATGTATAAAATTGTAGTGAAATCGACCCATTAATTCAATTTCCCGGAAGAAGGAATTTTATTTATGAGTTAACTGTGGTATACATTTAAGTAGTATTACGTGATGAGGGTTATTATGCTTAAGAAATCGGGCTTTTTTCTGGGTTGGGCAGTCTTTATTCTGCCTCATATTTTTGTCGGGGTTCTGATTAAATACCTTGGCATACTGAACATGGCTCGCAGAAAAGAGCTCTATTCTTCTCCGGTAACCTGGTTCTGGATGGTTGTCCTCCAATTAATCTATTTCTTTATGTGGTTCCGGGTGAGTCAGGCTATTACCCGCTGGCGGGCCGATGGCTCCCTGCCCGGGTCTATTGAAAGCCTGACGAAAAAAGTGGTTATGCTTCCCAAGGCTGTACTGTATACCGGGCTTCTGCAGTCCATGATCCTTCCTCAGCTGATATTCCTCTTTATGCCGAAAGTTCCCATGGATGTCCGGTTCCATATCGGTCTGCTCACCTTTGCAGGCACCATGTTTGTGGGACTCCCCTTTTATATCCTCTTTATCCAGAGGTTTGAAGAAAATACAAAGGATATTCCCTTTAACCGGAATATCATGTCCATGAAGCTGACTCTGAGGACCAACCTGGTCGTCTTTTTTCTGATGATCTCCATTCTGATTATTCTGGAACTGGGAATTCAGTATTCTCTGGCGGCCGCTGTGTTCCTGGAAGAGGTTCAATCCTCCCTGGGGAGAAAACTGCTGCCCCTGTACCTGGCGGGAATCGTTATGAGTGTGGTCAATATCTTTCTCCTGATGCGGGGTATCAATTCCAGAATCATCTGCTGTGAGCACTTTGCCAGCGGCCTGGCAGAGGGGGATTTTTCCGAAACCGAACAGTTCTGTCTGTCCCGGGATGAACTGGGAGCCCTCAATCATCAGCTGTTTCAGGTGTACAGCAATAACGCGGATCTTCTAAAGAGTCTGGATGGATCCGTCCGGAAAACCATTGACTCCAAAGACGGAGTCATTCAGATCTCTGAAGAAACTTCGGCGGCCATGGAACAGATATCCAGGAGGATCGATACTGTCTATAACCATATGGAAGAGCTGAGCGGAAACATCCATTCCACCACAAATTCCACAGCGTCCCTTATGGAACATATTCAGGGGCTGAACAATGATATCGAGACTCAGAACGAAATCGTTGAAAGCTCTTCAGGAGCAATAACAGAGATCACTGCCTCCATCGACAGCATCACATCAGTGGCAGAAAGCAAGATCAGCTCTGCAGAAGAGCTGGTGGATGTGTCCCGGGAAGGGGAGGGGAAACTGAACCTTACGGTAGAGAGTATCGGCAGAATGAATGAGAGTGTGGAAAAGATCAGGGGCATACTCTCTCTGATTCAGAGCATCGCCTCCCAGACCAATCTGCTGGCCATGAATGCCGCCATCGAAGCCGCGCACGCAGGAGATGCGGGAAAGGGTTTTGCCGTAGTAGCAGATGAAATCAGAAAACTGGCAGAGTCTTCTTCTTCCAGTTCCCGGGAGATCAATGAAAACATCAACACAATTATTGCCACAATAGAAGAGACCTCTTCAGCCGGAAACGAGGCTATTGAGAGCTTCCATCAGATAACCGGAGGCATTGATGAAATGATTGATTCCTACAGGGAGATCGGAGCCGGGCTCTCCGAGCTGAAAGAGGGGAGTGCCGTTATCCTCGATTCAGTCACCAGCCTGAAAGAGAACAGTATTCGAGTCAGAGAAAGCTCTGGTAATATGGCCGCACTCACAAAGGGTGTGGATGGAGCCATGCAGTCCATCGAAACCGTATCCAATGATACCAGTCTGGCCGCCGGAGAAATGAGATCCGGTGCGGAAAGTGTGAAAGAGATCAGCAGACAGATGCTGACACAGAGCCACTCTCTGGAAGAAGCTTCTGCGGCAATTGTTAAGGGACTGGCTAAATTTAAATTCTGATATTTCTATGGGAGAAGGGTCCTTTGTTTCAGAGCGAGAGAGAGGCCTCTTCCCTGATCTTGCCGGTGGCTTTCGCGAAGATAGTCATCATCTTTTCTTTGTCCTCCGCCGTCACATACTCTTTTTCGGCCACTTTGTTCAGAAAAACGATCTCCTCTTCCGATTCAAGGGACAGGGCTATATTTTTAACGAGCTCCAGTTCGTCTGTACTCAGAAGAAAACCATCTCCTGATTTGTCCCATTTAAAGAGACCCGTACTGTTATTATAGCTATTGGTACTCACAAAATAACTCCTTGGGCCTTACAGTATATCCCCCCTTTTCCGATTTGGCGAGGAATCGCTAAAAAAATATTTATTAACTGAAATAAAATCACACAAAAAACACATTGAGGACATGGCTGTCAGATGAAATTCCTTTACGAAACCGGTATCGTGGCCTTAAAATTAGATAATTAACTAAAAAATTTAAAAAGAGATGCTATGAAAATAAGATTAAAGCTATTTCTGGTTATTGCTGTTTTTCTGGCTGCCTTCGCCATTCAGTATGTCGCCGGTACTCTTACCGATCAAAAAATGGATGCCGTTGCCCGTGAGCTGGATTACCTTGAAGAGCTGGACCGGGCTTTTCTGCAGATTCAGTTTACCATGTCCAACCTTATCAATCAGGATTATACCCTGTCAATCGAGAGGCTTGGGGTTCAGAGAGAGGCTCTGGAGAAACTGCTTTCCAGTCTGGATGAACAGACCCATATCCGCAGTCTCAGTCCGGAAATGGAGACCTTTTTTTCCCGCATGGGGAGCATGAACACCCTGATCTCTGAACGGGTTGCCTCTTTTGACAGAATCCAGTCCGATTTTCACAACGTTTCAGTCAGTTACCTGGGGAGTACTCGGGACTTGAAGCTCAGCGATATGTTCAACCCCACTATGCAGACAGGGGACGATTACCATATCTATGCCTTTGAAATACAAAGGCTGATCAAGTCCATCAGTAAAACAGAAGAGGTTTTTCTCATCGGAAGCCAGCTGATTGTGGATAACCGGGAAGAAGTCAATCGAATCACACAGGATCTGGTAATTCGTTCGAACCGCTTCAGTTCTATTCTGTCATGGTTTCTGATACTTCTGGCTTTTCTCTTCTCCTATCTTCTGACCAGAGGAATCGGAAGAAATCTGTATAGAATAGGTCAGAATATTAAAGCCCTTTCCATGGGAGACCTGACAGTCAGTTTCAAAACAAAACGGAAGGATGAAATTGCCGGACTCAGCAGACATATTCAGGGGTTTATTGAAAACCTCAGTCATTCAATCGGAGAGATCCAGTCGATTTCCCATGAAAACAGCATCAGCAGGAATACTCTTCTGGAGTCAGTTGAACTCTCCAGAGCATCCCTGGACAAAGTCCAGAACTCAATTCTTTCCATTGAAGATGAAGTCCGTTCCCTTGAAAAGCTCAGTGAAACCTCCTTTGAGTCCAATAAAGAACTGGGAAGCGAACTCAGACAGCTGAACAGCAGAATACAGGGTCAGATGAAGATTATCAGTTCCACTTCCCTCTCTGTGAACTCAATGATTACATCCCTGTCGGATCTGACTGTTCTCAGTGATACAAACCGCAGTAAAAACAATGAGCTTGTCAGTACTGTGGATGCCGGTGCCAGAGCCGTCGGTACGGCTAATGAAGCGGTCCAGAATCTGGCCGGCCTGATAGAAGACATCCAGTCTTTTGCCGGAATGATCCAGGACATTGCTTCCCAGACCAATCTGCTGTCCATGAATGCTGCTATTGAAGCCGCCCATGCGGGAGATGCCGGCAAGGGGTTCAGTGTTGTTGCCGATGAGATCAGAAAACTCGCCGAAGCATCTGCCGTGAGTTCCAGGGATATCGATGCCAGACTCAATGAGATGACCGACCGGATACAGACCGCCCTGAAGGCCGGGAATGTAACAGGCCGCTCATTTGAGGAGATCAATATGAGGGTCCGGGATGTAACCTCATCCTTTCAGGAAATCTCCATGGCAGCGGAGCAGCTTGATAAGGGGGGCCAGTCCATTCTGGGGACTCTGAATGAACTCAGTGTCCAGTCTCAGGAAGTTGAGAAGAGTGCGGATCTGATGATTCGTGATGCGGAGAATGTCCTGGAATCGGCAGAACAATACAGTGATGCCACTCAGACCGTGCGGGAGGATATTTTCAGTATCACCGGAGAGATGAAAGGAATCGCCACGGCAGTGGAAAGCACCGCACAGACAGCCCGTTCGGTGAGCCGGATCAGTGAAAAACTCAATGATTCAGTGAGTGCCTACAGAACAGTATAATTCCCTGTATCCGGGAATATTGACAATCCTGTGGGTTTGGATTAATATAAGCGCTCATCGGACCGGAGGTAAACTCTGTTTACTCCCTGTTCAATTCCCGGGCCTATAGCTCAGTTGGTTAGAGCCCCTGACTCATAATCAGGTTGTCCTAGGTTCAAGTCCTAGTGGGCCCAGAAAAAGACCATCGATCGGAAGATCGGTGGTCTTTTTTTGTGGTCGGACCCACAGGACTTGAAACGGAGATCCGGCGCGAATACGTGGAGCGCAAACCGGCAGGACGCCGGTTTAGGAACGGAGACGGATCGCAATGAGACAGCAGGATGCTGGTGAATGTAGATCAAGTCCTAGTGGGCCCATGAAAGACACTCTTTTGGAGTGTCTTTTTTTTGGTCTAAACCCTTTCGGCGATAGGGTTTATCCTTCCGGGAGTAAATCGGTCGTCTGTTTATGAAAGGGGACTGACGCCAGTATTGACGCCTTTTGAAATGTGATTGGTTTTATTCAGGCATCAGGATGGTGGCTGGAATGGGGAAGAATTTCGTTAATCAAGTGATTTTAAACTACCGTATTTATGATACAGCTTATCTGATTCTGATTTTTGAAAAGATAAACGCTTTCTGTTCTCTTTGTTCATTGATATATAAGCACTTATTTTATCACAAACCTTATATGACCAGATATCAAGATTCAAGACAGCGAAATCCTTATCCAAGTTCTCAATATCAAAAGTATTGTTTTTGACAGCGAAGAATATATCTTGGAATTTCTGCATCAGATAAAATGATTCAGAGTACATTTCATCAGTACAATACAAATCAATTATTGATTTAGCTTCAAATACCTTAGATAGAGATTCTCCTGCCAATGATTGGGTTTGTCTTCCAAGATCATTTTTTCGAATTTTGACAGTTAGGTTTTGAAATTCAAAATCTATCT
>JAQQAM010000237.1 GCA_028532905.1 Spirochaetales bacterium | reverse complement strand
GAGCTGCTGCCGGAACTGCCCCCGGAGATTCCGCCTAATCCGCTGCTGATGCTGCCGCTGCTGCTGCCGCCGCTCCGGCTTCGGGCAACAGACCCCGACTGAACGGAACTGCCCGACAGGTTACCGAAAGAGATCAGGATTAAAGGAGAAATACTGAAGGCGCTTCCGTTGCCGCTTTCCAGGGCATCGATATCATACCCGCTGACAAAGGAGAGAAAATCCCAGGCCATATCCAGTCCCAGCATGAGCCCCATATTATCGGAGAACTGCCAGTTTAGACGGGTTATGTTTCCGACTCCCAGTCCCACACCGAAGAGTGAATCATTCAGATAATCACTGCTTCCCATGGTAGCCAGGTTAAAATGAACACCCGCACCCAGCTGAAGACTTATACTGTCGGCCAGTACCAGGTTGAATCCGGGTCCCAGAATCATATGCATGCCAAATCCTGTATTATAGCCTTCCAGACTCAGATCTTCTTCATCTGTTTGGATACCGTCAGTTTCTTCTGTATATGTGGGAGATGATAAAAGCATAAGATCTATATCATAAAGAAAGCCGCCGACAAATTTTTCCTGTTTGCCCGATGAAAATCCTGTCACATTGAAGGTAAAAGCGGGAAACTTGATTCTCTCTTCAATTCCATCATAACTGGATTCATATAAACTGTCATATCCCAGTTTGTAGTTTGTGCTGTTATAACCGATACCAATGGCCGTTGCTTTCATTCCCGAACCAGCCGTACTTGCTGAACTTGCTGCAGCCTCCTGTGTTCCGGCAGCAAAGACAGCGGCAGCCCCCAGAATCATCAACAGGAAGGATCCCACAAATCTCTTCATTTCACTCACTCCTTGACCCCTCTGCAAGAGAGAGGTTTCGTTCACTAATAGAAAGATACAGAATACTCAATAATTTATCCCTGATCAATATTATTCTAATACCAAAAATGATCAATTAAAACATGTTTCCCGTTTTTTAGCCGGTAAATTCAAAAAACGGTGCGGAAGTATGCCCGTATCTACCCCTGGCTGTCCTGCCGGTCATCTTGACTCTGAGCCTCAAAATACGTATAAACATACATACAATTTACACTTGAACGAACAAAGAATCGGCCCGGAACAGAATGCCGCTCTTTGTATAATATCAGCGACAAGAATGGTGAAGGAGAAGAATCCATATGAGTAAATTATCAGCTCTTCAGAAGGTACGTTACACCTATCAGCCCAAACTGCCTGCCGTACTTCAGGGAGACATCAAAGACATTACCTGTGAGCTCGGAGAACCCACAGAATCCGTTTCAGACCAGGCGGATGTGAAAGGCCTTTTTGCCAAAACTTACGGTAACCCCATTGCCCGGTTTGTTAAGGGCAGCAATCCCAAAGCCGGTGAAAAGGTCAACCTGGGTGTGATTCTTTCCGGCGGTCAGGCTCCCGGCGGACACAATGTCATTGCCGGACTCTATGACGGTCTGAAAAAGTCCAACCCTGAATCCAAACTCTACGGTTTTCTCGGCGGTCCTGCCGGAATTATGAACGGCAATCTGGTTGAAATTGATGATGCCCTTATGGATGCCTACAGAAACACCGGAGGATTCGATATTATCGGTTCCGGCCGTGACAAGCTGGAAACAGAAGAACAGTTTGAAATGTCCCTGGCCACCTGCCGGAAATATGACATTACCGGCGTTGTCATTATCGGCGGTGATGACTCCAATACAAACGGAGCCGTTCTGGCTGAGTATTTTGCAGCCAAGGAGACAGGCATAACTGTAGTGGGCTGTCCCAAAACCATCGACGGTGACCTGAAGAATGAGTACATTGAAACATCCTTCGGCTTCGATACAGCCACCAAAACCTACTCTGAACTGATCGGAAACATTGAAAAAGATTCCAATTCTGCCAAGAAATACTGGCATTTCATCAAACTGATGGGAAGAAGTGCGTCTCACATCGCTCTGGAATGCGCTCTGCAGACACAGCCCAACATCTGTATCATCTCTGAAGAAGTGGAAGAGAAAAAGATGACACTGGCGGAAGTTGTGGACCAGATTACATCTGTTGTTGTGAAAAGAGCGGAAAAAGGAATGAACTTCGGAGTGGCCCTGATTCCCGAAGGTCTGATTGAGTTTATCCCCGAAGTGGGAGCTCTTATTTCCGAACTCAACGACAAAATGGCGCACCACGCCGAATACTTTGCCACCCTCAAGACCCTTGAGGAGCAGCAGGAGTGGCTGAATCAGCAGCTGAGCAAGGATTCCTCCTATGTATTCTCCTCACTGCCCCGCTCCATTCAGGAACAGCTGTTAATGGACAGAGACCCCCATGGAAACGTACAGGTGTCCAGAATCGAAACTGAAAAACTGCTTATCGAAATGGTCGGCCACAAACTGGAACAGATGAAAGTGGAAGGTTCCTTCAGCGGTAAATTCTCTGCCCTGGCCCACTTCTTCGGATACGAAGGACGCTGTGCCTTCCCCTCCAACTTTGATTCGGACTACTGCTACTCTCTGGGTTACTCCGCCTTTATTCTGATGAGCCACGGACTGACCGGATACATCTCCAATGTAGCCGATCTCCAGAAACCCGCCGACCAGTGGGTTGCCGGTGGATGTCCCCTCACCATGATGATGAATATGGAGCAGAGACACGGTTCCATGAAGCCTGTTATTAAAAAAGCTCTGGTTGAACTGGACGGCGCTCCCTTCAAGGCATTCGCTGCCAAAAGAGATGAATGGGCAGTGGAAACTGCCTTCACCTTCCCCGGAGCCATTCAGTACTACGGACCCGCAGAAGTATGCGACCAGCCTACTGAAACACTGAAGTATGAAAAAGCATAATCTTTTCGGATAACCCCCGATGAGTACAGGACCGTCCCGTCAGATTGACAGGACGGTCTTTTTTTCTGTCTTTTACGGACAAAAAAAGCCGTCATATCCACCTGGGGTATGACGGCCGGAAACTGATTCAGATCAGTTAAAGTATATTAGAAAGAAGCAGAAACAGCCATAAAGAAGCTGTCATCCTTAACATCACCTACAGCATTGAAACCGCTGCCCCTGGTTACATAACCGGCATAGGCTGTTACATCAGAGGCAACATCATAGGAAGCGGATATTTCAAATCCAACCATATCATCTGCATCGAGGTTTTCCAGATCCTTCAGAAGAAGAGCGCCGTAGACTTTAAAGTCTTCGGTAACAGCATAGTTGGCATCAAATCCGAGACCATAGGGATTCACATCAGCATCGCTGTAACCCATGAAGGCAACACCCACATCAGTTGAGGGAATAAGACCTGTTCTGGCAGAAGCTCCGTATCTGGTTCCTTCTGAGTCAAAGTTGTACTCAACACCGGCACCGAAAGAAAAAGTATCCAGAGCCGCAACAAAGTCGGCACCAATAGCATTGTAAATACCATCGTCCAGATTCACAACTTTATCCCCTACCATTGTTCCGTATACTTCAGCAGTTACCACACCGAAGGTACCATTCACATTGGCATACATATTCTGTACTCCGTCCACCAGATTGGGATCAAGACCGTACACGATATTCACCATATCAAGAACATTCAGAGAGAGTCCCACATACCCGCTGGTAGCGGTCTCTGCATTGATAATGTCGTATGTGCTGTACCCTGTTATGTCTCCCAGGTAGTTGTTGGCACCGTAACTGGAGCGGCCGAACAGCATGGAAACGCCCACGGGAGAGTCGAGTCCCATGGCACCGGTCAGGTTAAGATCCATGTACACATCAGAGATGAAGTCGGCATCCAGATAAGGAGAACCGCTCATGCTGTTTGTGATATTGGTAAAATCCAAACCAAAAATAACAGCCGCATTTCCATTGGCCGCAGATCCGGTGAAGTACAGGTCTCCTGTATCAAAAACACCTTCATAAACATCATCTGATGTATTGAAACCAAAGACAAAATCACCGGATACAGTTACTTCGGCGAAGACAGGTACTGCCAGAAACAGCAGTGAAGCAAAAACAACTAAAATTTTACCTTTCATTAACAAAAACTCCATAGTTATTATTTTTCACAGATTTATTCTGTGTTTAGAAAAAGGATATGGGGAGCCGTTGTCAGTGATATGAAGTAAATATAGGAATTCATTTCAGGTATATGGAGAGAGTCAGCAATTGGATTGCAACAAATCTTCACAGACAAAAACAGAGAGTCAGTCATTGGTATGACATAATTCTTTACATAATAAAAAGAGAGTCAGTCCTTGGTTTGAAATAAATCTTCAAATACAAAAAGAGAGAACCAGCTTAGAGCTGAGGAAAGGAGAGGGAAAAAGAGACTTTATGATCTTCAAGGTTTCTGACAGACAGGGAGCCGCCGTGCTTCCGGGCAATCAGATCGCTTATGGAGAGCCCCAGGCCGCTGCCGTTTCTGTTTTTGCTCCAGTACCGGGTCAGGATATGGGGGAGATCTTCCTCCGGAATATGGCCGTCGTTAATAACTTCAAACACCGTATTCCCTTCTGTTTCTGTCAGGCTTATCAAGATGATACGGCCGCTTCCATGGAGGACGGCATTACTGATCAGATTGCCGAAGGCTCTCAGAATCAGATCGAAGTCTGCCCGGATGGTCACTAGCTGCAGGCGGGATCTTATCTCTTTACCCCGATCAGCAGCCAGAGGCCGGTAACGGTCCAGAAGAAGGTTGAACAGAAGGGTTACCCGGATCTCCTCTGGCGAAAAGGAGACATGATCATCTTCCAAACGGTACACCTCCGCCATACTGTCTATGAGATTGTTCAGATAACCCAGTTCATTGTAAATATGCCGAAACCGTTCTTCTGAGAGCTCAAGGGCTCCCAGTTCCACGGATTCCAGCTGGGTATATAAACCGGCCAGAGGACTTTTCAGGTCGTGGGTGAGCTCCTGGATTCTTCTGATCTGACGGTTCTCTTTCTCTTTGAGCTGTTTTTGAAGAGACATACCCACATCAGCTATTTTTCTGTGCTCTATTGTCCGGACGGCCTGAAACTCCACATGTCCTGTTCCCTCGGACAGCCGGATCAGTGACTCAGCCAGATTCCTTGTATCCCGGGAGACCCGGTTGGCATAATACAGGGCAAAGACAAGAGCCAGGGGAAGTGATATCAGTATGATATACAGGCTGTGCCTGAAGTAGGCATTGATCCACATGAGTGTGGGCATCTCTGCCCGCATTCTGCTGAGACGGGGAAATATTTCAAAATAAAAAACCTTTCCGTTTTTTCTCTCAACAGCCCTTCTGGGCATGGAAAATCCCTCTTTGCCGGCTTGTATCAGATCCTCCTCTGTGACAGCCTCACCGATGGAACTGAGCAACTTCCCGTCACTGCTGTAAAAGCGGATAGTCTTGATAAAAGGATAGAACTTGCTGAGCAGTCTTCCTCCGTCCGGCATGGGCGTGCCGGAAGCATATCTCTGTTCATGTACGGAAAAGAGATACTGCAGCTGATCGGCATTGTGTTCCAGTTGAGCCTGGACAGCATGCTTCATGGCCCGTCTCACCAGGTTCAGAGAAACAAGCCCCTGCATCAGACCGAAAAAGACAATAAGTATAAGGAGTCCCGCAAAAATTCTGGAGAACGTATTACGCAAGACAGGCTTCTCCTGTAAACCGGAACCCGAAGCCCCTGACTGCCTTTACCCATTCCGGGTTGCCCAGTTTATTCCTCAGATTCTTGATATGGGAATCAATGGTCCGGGGGCTCAGTTCAGTACTGAGAAGATGGATATTGCTCTGAATCTGTTCCCGGGACAGGATGGCGCCGTCATGCTGAATCAGAGCGGAAAGGATATCCCACTCGGTTGTTGTCAGATGGATATCGCTGGCATTAATGGTGATTCTGTGAATCCTGCTGTCATATTGCAGTATGTCATCATTCAGTTTCCACTGATTCGTATGATCAGAGATATCCGGATGATCCGCAGCTCTTTTAAGGATGGCTTTAATCCGGAGGATCAGCTCTTTTAGAGAAAAAGGTTTGACCACATAATCCAGAGCCCCCAGTTCAAAACCTGTGATCCGGTCTGATTCCTGATTCTGACTGGTCAGAAAGACAAAGGGGATACTTCTGGAAACCAGATGTTCCCGGGCAAAGAAAAACCCGTTTCCATCGGGAAGGGAAACATCGATGATTGCCAGGTCGGGTTTCAACTGATCCAGCTTTTCCTCTGCATCCCGGCAGCTGCTGCAGGCCGTCACTTCATAATCGTTCAGCCGCAGATAGTTTTCAACGGACTGAAGGATGGATTCACTGTCTTCAAGCACCATTATATGTTCCATATGAGAATAATTACATATTTTTTCAGGATTGACTCGTCAGGAATATGAAGATTTCTTGCAGCTGTATGGAGAATCTGTGAACCGAAGGGATAGGGGATGATGAGAGTAAAAAAACACCGCATTTCAGGTAAATCTCATAAAGCTCAGTGCAGAAATAGAAAGAAAGAATTTGATATTATCTCTACATAGAGATATATTTACTAATATGACATATATGAGTGAAAAAGAAATAAATCTTAAACTGGTCATTGTACTGGGAAGAATGATCAAAGCTATGGACAAAAGACTGGTTCCCGGGATTACCGGACATGGAATCACTATGAGTCAATTTGCCGTTATGGAAGCTCTTCTCCACAAGGGAGCGTTGACAGTGAACGAGATAATAGAAACAACCCTATCCTCCAGCGGCAATATGGGGGTTGTCATTGCCAATCTTGAAAAAAGGGGTCTGGTGGAAAAACAGATTTCCCATGCTGACAGACGCAGCCGGAAAGTAAGCCTGACAACTAAAGGACACGACCTGATATCCACAGTGTATCCCGAGCATGAGACCAATATTATGAATAATTTCGGCGGTCTGGAATTATCAGAAAAACAGCAGCTCATAGAGCTGATAAAAAAATTCGGAAAGAGTATGGAAGACCATACCTGAACAGATTATTCAAGGAGGGACCAACATGTCTCTGAGACCCGTAAAACAGATGCTCCACCCCCGAACCGTGCAGGATGGAGACGGCGTCACTTTAAACAGAGTCTTCTCCCATGGAGAAGTGGAACTGACAGATCCGTTTCTGATGATGGATCATTTTGTCAACGATGACCCTGAGAATCCGATGCCCGGCTTTCCCTGGCATCCCCACAGAGGAATTGAAACCATTACCTATATCCTTGAGGGAACCATGCAGCATGAAGACAGTCTGGGAAATAACGGAATGCTCCGATCCGGGGACGTACAGTGGATGACCGCAGGCAGCGGTATCGTTCACCAGGAGATTCCCCGTCCGGAAGAGAGTACTCTCATGCACGGTTTTCAGCTCTGGGCGAACCTCCCGGCGGCAGACAAGATGATGAATC
The DNA here is from genome assembly GCA_028532905.1 of Spirochaetales bacterium. Lineage (GTDB taxonomy): Bacteria > Spirochaetota > Spirochaetia > DSM-2461 > DSM-2461 > Oceanispirochaeta. Next base: position 1,851 of record JAQQAM010000237.1, on the reverse strand, counting down.
CCCGTTACCAGGACATTCCGGCTCCGGAAATCCCTGAAGTGACAGAAGACGACGGGAGCCGGGCCAGAATCATCACAGGTGATTTCAGAGGTAAAACAGGCCCTGTAACAGGCATTGTGACAAACCCCTCCTATGTGGATATATATCTGCCCCCGGGGGTGGAACGGAGCATTAAAATTGATCTGCAGAAAAATGCCTTTGCCTACATATTCCAGGGATCGGCTGTCTTCAGAGGAGCCTCCCATCCACAGGCTGTGATGACAGAATATGTTAATGAGAAAGGAACAGCCGATGCTGTACCCTCATTGCCTGTGGAAAACCGCAGCCTTGTCCTCTTTGATACGGGAGATGAAATCCGGCTGAGAAGCGGCGAACAGGGGGTTCGTTTTCTCCTGATATCAGGACAGCCCCTGAAAGAGCCGGTTGCCTGGCACGGCCCTATTGTCATGAATACACAGGAAGAGCTGTACCGGGCCTTTGAGGAGTACCGGAACGGAACATTCCTCAAACACCGGAAACCATAACAGGAGGAGGAAAAGCCTAAAGGCCTTTCTCCCTGAGCAAACTGCACAGGAGCATAAACCAGGCGGCATGGGGAATCCACTGCTCTCCCCAGCGCCAGGCATTATCTCCGGGATTGCCCGTGAGTTCAGGCTGAAAAGCGATATCCTCTTCATCCTCAAAACCAGAGGTGATTCCGTTGGCCACCCCCCCTGCCAGATTATAGTAGTCACCCTCATATTCAGGGCTGACCGCCCCCCATCCGTCCACCATGGACACATTAAAGGGATTCAGCCCCAGCTGCCAGTCCAGGACCGAAAGTCCCAGGCGGCTGTCATCCTGCAGACTCAGAACGGCGGCACCCAGAGAACTGATGCGGCTGTTTTCACCCTGCCACCAGTATCCAGAGGGATTGGAGTGGGGATAAAACCATTTATAAACGGGACTGTCAGTCCCTTCCACCCAGTGTCTGGGATAATAAAAGGGATCCGGGTCGGCCAGAAGCCGGTTTGTCAGAAAAGCCGATGCCCTGGAAAGCATACCTTCCACAGACTCCCGATCCGGTTTCTCCAGAAAATCACAGGATTCTTTCAATGTCAGAAGGAGAAGCCCCTCATCGGAAGCATGATAGAAGGGTACCTTCTCTTCCGGCTGTACAAACCACCAGCCCTCGGAATCACTGAAATGGTGAAAGGCTGCTGAAATTTTCTCAGTCCAGTACAGGATATCTTCCCTGTAGCTGCCGGCGGCGTCTGACCGTTCCAGCTGAAGAGCAGCGCTCAGAGCACAGTACCAGTCAATCAGATTTTCCGGCCCCCCTTCCAGAGCCGCATCATTATGATCCTTAAGCCAGGAGTAACCCGCCGCAGCTGCCTGCAGATACAGAGCCTTCTTTGTATCCCCGGCAGTCCGGGACGCGGCAGCCAGAGCGGCACAGGCCATACCGCCGCCCTCCCGGAACCCGGCTTTCATGGTATCCAGACGCTCCCCCTGCTGGGTCTTATAGGAACAGAGCATCCGTTCCTCCGGGTCCTTGCTCCATCTGTCAAAGAGGGTTTTATAGAACCAGCCCTCCTCATTCTGCATCTTCAGAAGAAAATCAGCCCCGTGTTCCATCTCAAAGAGCATCCAGCGGCGGAAGTTATCCCCCTGTCATAGAGAAGAGCGGTCATAACGCCTGATAATGTCCGACAGAACCCAGACCACAAGGGGGGTCTGCTGAGGACTCATCCGCCCCGCATAGGAGAGGTGACTCAGGTATTTACTGGTATCCCCGGAAGCATCATACCAGCCGCCGCTGACATCCCGGCGTTCCTCCGTACCCCACACCGGAGCCCGGGCATCGGCCTC
>JAQQAM010000236.1 GCA_028532905.1 Spirochaetales bacterium | reverse complement strand
GTTAGAGACATCCTGCTGGGTTTTTAGATTCTTGGCCAGCTTATCAGCCAGCTCATTGAATTCTTCTGTGTTGTACAAAATAAAAGCTCCTCTCTTCTTATACAAAGAATTGGAGCTTTACACAAATTTATTTACAGTCTCAATGAAAATGGATTTCTGATATATCCCTATCAGGGAGTTGAGGATATCCCACCTTACCTATCTATAATATCTGAAACTGATGTATCTAATAATTATTACAATTCTTTGTCTGATATGACTGAATATCTTGTATTCGAAAAGTCATTATATAGTAATTGGACATATATCTCTGTACAACATAGTTCCATAATTCTTCGACCTGCAAAAATTCTACTTCTATTGCTTTGTCTTCTTTCAGCCCTAGTTCTTGCATTTGCAACATTCATCTCTTCATTTCTTTCTCAAAATATGGTTAAGCCTATTCACCAGCTTAGAAAAATTATCAAGGAACAGGAAATAGCAACATTGGGTCAGAAAAATGATGTCGAGCGCTATCACTCATATGCGGAACTTAGTGAGTTATATGACGATTATCATGACATGAGCGATAAGCTTAATCAGTCTATGAATGAGTTATTTGATTTAAAACAACAGGAGCTGAATGCAAGTTTAAAAGCCCTTCAATCTCAAACGAATCCACATTTTTATTATAATACCCTCTCAAATATCATTGTTCTCTCTGAAAACAACCAAAACTCTGAAGTCATTCAGCTCTGTCATAATCTCACTCAGATTATGAGGTATTTTACGGATAATAGTGTCGCCAGAGTCCCTGTTAAAGAGGAACTGAAATATGTAGAAAAGTATCTGTATTGCATGAAGGTGAGATATCAGGAAAGTCTTGTCTTTACATTTGATGTAGATAGTGTTCTCAGCAATATTATGATCCCAAAGTTGAGCTTACAGACCCTTGTAGAAAATGCTGTGAAATATGGTACAGATTGCATTCCACCATGGAAAATAACTATTAGTGGAGGAGCTGATCAAACTGGCTGGTATATTATCATTGAAGATAATGGAAAAGGGTTCAGTGACAGATCGCTCAGTAAAATTCGGGAACGAATTGATACTATTAATCAAACTTCTGGTTTGCAAGAACTGAAAATCGATGGTTTCGGGCTTATGAATGTGTATATTCGGTTAAAGTATATGTTTGTAGACAGGCTTATCTTTGAATATGGAAATACTGAGAAGAATCATGGTTTTGTGAAAATTGGATGTAGATCTACTCATAAAGGAATGGGCGATGAGTTATAGAGTGATTGTTGCAGAGGATGAGCCTTTACTTTTAAACAACCTGATTTACAAAATCCATAGTTTAACACCTGAATTCGAAGTTGTGGGAAGTGCACAAACAGGGATACAGGCGTACGAGCTGTTGGAGAAACATGAACCGGATCTGTTAATTACGGATATCAGAATGCCGGCTATGGATGGACTGGAACTGATACGGAAAGTACATGATTCTCATCCAGAAGTGGATTGTGTTATCCTTTCAGGTTACTCTGATTTTTCATATGCGCAAACAGCAATCCACTACAATGTTAAGGAATATCTGTTGAAACCTGTTGAAGATGAAAAGCTCAGCCATACTTTAACAGAGTTGAAAAATAAATACCTAGTTAGAGAGGATGAGTATAGCAGAATCTTCAATCAAGAGTTAACTGTCAGGCAACCCTGTGAAATAGCTGCTTTAGTAAGAGAGTATATCAACACACATTACAGAGAAGATATAAATCTGAAATCATTGGCTGCAAGTATGAATTACAGTGGGAGTTATATCACAAAACTATTTTGTCAGCAATATGACTACTCTCCCCAGAAATACTTGATTATGATTAGAATGAACAAAGCTCAGCATCTTTTGCGTAATAATCAGGGTTTAAATATCCGTCAGATTGGTGAAGCAGTTGGATATTTTGAGCAGTGTTACTTCAGCCGGGCTTTTAAAAAATTTTCAGGAGTAAGCCCGGCTGAATATCGTGATAAAGAATCTGTCAGATAATTATTGAACACAAGCAATCTGATAAAAGTAGAAATGAAGGTCAAGGAGCATGCCGTAAGTGTAGTTCCTATTTGACTTCTATTATATCAGTTGACAAAAACGAAAACAAAAACCATCCACAAGGCTCGGATGATGTCTACATATTCTCTTCAAGGAATAGGCTAAATCTTCATTCTTCTTCATCCTTCTGATGAAGGAAGACTATGGTTAACTCTCTTTGAAGAAATGTTTTAAGGCTGTTTTTCTCTTGTGGTAATGTAAAAAAAACCTCCTTGAAATCTACATTCAGAATAACAGGATTTTAATTATTCTCATGCGGTTTTTCTGTATAGTTAGGCTTACATAATTTAATAATCAAAGTTAATTAACACAGTCCTCTGGTTGTTGCTGAAGGGCTTTGTTATTGCAGTACCCTTCAAAAAGCCATGTTAAACACTCTTATGCAGATGTTTGTTGTTCTCATGATTTAGATACAAGGTTTATCCGCAGTCTGAGATTATTAAAATCCATTATTTTTCTTAAGGAGTTGGACTTGAAAAAAGTTCTCATTGTTCTTGTTGTTTTTATGATGGCCAGCATGTCTGTGTCTGCCGCTGAAGTATTCAGCAGCGATGATGCATCTCTGAGCATTGGCGGTAGACTTAAAACTGCCGGTGGTTACGATGGTGAAGACTATGTTTGGGAAGATCAGGGTTCCAGAATTACTATCGAAGGAACCAGAACTATCGCTGACGGTATTTTTGCATTCGCTACATACGAGTTGGGATTTGATCCTCTTTCTCCCGGTACCGGTTTCGGCCAGAGACTGGGTTACCTGGGTGTTGATATAAACGGTCATGTGATTTCTGCCGGTCAGCAGTGGTCACTGTGGGATGATCTAGCCGGTCTGGCGGACTTTACAGAAGTTACCGGTGGTATTGCTATCAGAAATGATAGAACCGTCGGTGGTTCACGGTCCAAGGGTATGTCCTACAGAGGTGACTTTGACGTTGTTGAAGTAGCCACACAGATTCAGTATGAAAACGGTGACAATGACTGGTCTGCCGGTGCAACTGTGGGAACCAGTCTGGGAGCTCTCAACCTATTGGCTGGTGTTCAGTACGCTTCTGTAGAAGCAGGAAAACTGGACTCAGACGGTATGCATGTCGGATTTGAAAACGCAACTCTGGTTGGTCTGGCGGCAGAGTACAAAGTACTCGATAACCTGACTCTGGCAGCAGCCGGTGCATTTGAAATGTATGATTCCCAGTACAGAGTGTCTCAGGAAACCGGTGTGAAGGTCACCCTCGATGCCAACGGTTCCAGTCTCTTTGCGGGTAATAACTTTGCTTACGATCTGGAGCAGGGAGAAATCGATACAAACTTCATCACAGTGGGCGGAACTTACAATATTCTCCCCGGCAGCAGCTTCTACATGTTTGCTGAAGCCAAATTTGACGTTGAAGATGTTAAAGAAGACTCAGAGTTCTGGGTCGGTGCACGTTATAGCTTCTAATCCTTTTTTGAGTCATAGGATTTAGGTTTCATTTTCAATTAATCAGGGGACATCAGCCTGCGGGAGGATGTCCCTTTTCTATTCTCTGCATCACTAACTAAAGTTAGTGTATGCGATTTTTACATGGGACTGTAAAATATAAAGGTATCCGATTAATTTTTCAGGATCGGGTGCAGGAGTCATGTTTGGATAATGTACAGGTAGATGATATCGGGGCCTGGACCAGAAATATCATGGATCAGAATGGTCATATGAATTTCGGAGATTTTCAGAGATATGAACTGTCTCTGCTTCTGAACAGCTTTAAGGGTCTTCTTGTTTCCTCTGATGTCTCCGTTTTAGAAGGATTGCCCGAATCCCGTATCTCCTATGAAAAATGGGGCATTGCTCCCTCGTATATT
>JAQQAM010000235.1 GCA_028532905.1 Spirochaetales bacterium | reverse complement strand
TGCATCTGTATGATAGAGCATGGGAGCCTGGCTGACTTCCAGTTTTCTGTTGTCTTCCCGTATACGGACGGCCTTATGGTGGGTGCTTTCAAGGTTTCTGGAAAACTGTTTCCCGCCGTCGGAAAGTTCAATTTTCCCGTTGCACAGACAGAAGTAGGATGTCTGGGGATCTTCCCGTTTCATATAGAAGGAGGTCCCTCTGATCCCTGCCACAACGGTACCGGATTTGACGGTGAATACATCATCCATGGTCTTTATGAAATCTCCCAGATTCCGGAGGACCGCAGCAGCAGCTCCCTTTTCCAGGGAGACTGTGGATTCACTGAATGAAATTTTGATTATGGAATCCTCATAAATCCGGATAATATTGGCATCCAGAAACTGGATTTCGCAAAATCCCTCGGGGCCGGTCTGAACCACTTCACCGTCTTTCACCCTTGTACCGGGCTCTGCCGTACGGCCGTCCACTGTGACCATGCCGGCCATATGGGCTATGGTGCCCTCAATGGATAAAGCAGCTGTCTGTGCAGGCGCTTTTTTTTCGCAGGACAGGAGCAGGAGCAGGGGAATCGTCAGGAGGATATACTTCAGTTTCATTTTCAGTTCCTTGTTCTAACCGGGACCGTAAGGGGGTTCCCGTTAATGCTGGAGATTGACCAAAAGGTCTTTGTGTTATTATACACCCCTTTTCAGACTAAATGAATTGATCAATAAATTCCAATCTGTTAATATCATTTTACTATGCTTGATTTTAAATATATTAAAGACAATCTGGACGCAGTCCGGGAAAACATTAAAAACAGAAACGTAACAGCTTCCCCTGAAAAGGTCGTGGAGCTGTATGATCAGCGCAACGGCGTTATACAGGAACTGGAGGATCTCCGCCGCAGGAGAAATGAAAATGCCTCAAAGATGAAGGGGAAACTGGAACCTGAAGTCAGACAGGGGCTTATTGAAGAGGGGAAAAAACTCAAAGAGCAGATCTCTGAGGTGGAAAGCCGGATGGAAGGCCTCCTGAAAGAGCTGCAGGACGCGGCTGTCCTTATCCCCAATATGGCTCATCCCGATGCCCCTGTGGGAAAAGAGGACAAGGATAATCTGGAAATCCACAGATCTGCCGAACCCACCGCCTTCTCCTTCAAGCCCAAAGACCATGTGGAGCTTGCAGAAGCCATGGATCTTGTGGACTTTGAAACCGCCGCCCGTGTGTCGGGTTCCAAATTCTACTATCTGAAAAATGAAGCGGTTCTTCTGGAACTGGCTCTGACCCGCTATGCTCTGGATATTCTGCAGAAACACGGATTTGTTCTGACCATTACTCCGGATATCGCCAGGGAAGAGATTGCCGAAGGCATCGGTTTCAATCCCAGGGGAGATGAATCGAATATCTACACTCTGGAAGGAACCGGGACCTGTCTTGTGGGAACCGCCGAGATTACTCTGGGGGGATATCATGCCGGACAGATGGTGGACGTCTCTGACGGTCCCATTCTGATGGCCGGAGTTTCCCACTGTTTCCGCCGGGAAGCCGGAGCGGCCGGTCAGTATTCCAAGGGACTGTACAGGGTGCATCAGTTCACCAAAATTGAGATGTTTGCCTACTGCAAGGCGGAAGAGTCTGATGACCTTTTGATGAAACTCCGTTCCATAGAAGAGGAAATCTTCAACGGTCTGGAAATCCCTTTCCGTGTTGTAGACACCTGTACCGGTGACCTCGGAGGTCCTGCCTACAGAAAATTCGACCTGGAAGCCTGGATGCCCGGACGGGGTGATGAAGGAGACTGGGGTGAAGTCACCAGTACCTCCAACTGCACCGACTACCAGTCCCGCCGCCTGGGAATCCGCTACAAGGATGAAGACGGTAAAAACCGCTATGTCCATACCCTCAACGGTACGGCCATAGCTGTCTCCAGAGGAATCATCGCACTCCTTGAAAATTTTCAGCAGGAAGACGGTTCAATCAGAATCCCCGAGAAACTTATTCCCTATACAGGGTTTAGCGAAATCAGACGGTAAAGGGTATTCCGTCTTTCTTATCATAGAGAATAGGGACTATGAAGCAAAGAACACGGATCTTTTCTAAAACGGCGCTGTTTCTCATGATTCTTCTGATCCTGACGACCCTTCACGGGGTCGTTCTGGTTTATCTGTACAGCTCCCGGTACAATGAGTATCTTCTGTTGATCAGACAGTCTCAGGAGAATATGATCGAATTTGAACAGACCCGGATCAGAGCCGAGCTGCGGGATACGCTTCAGGATATTCTGCTGCTCACCGGAATTGTGGAAGAGTCCCTGGGAAATGAACCCGGCGGTACCCTGTCGCCCTCTGTCAGAACCCTTCTGGACGGAACATTTTCCCTTCTGGCAGAGCTCAGCGACCGGTATGTGAATATTGAACTTGTTTCAGCGGATGGAGAGGATATCTACAGGCTGGTCCGGGATGGTGACGGCGGGTTCCGTCAGCTGTCTGACGGTGAAACTGTCCCTATGGCCTCGAATCCTTTTTTTGAAAAAAAACGTTTGGTTCCCGACATCCTCTATCTGTCCAGGCTTGAACTGATTGAGGTGGAAGGTGCTGTCCGTAAGCCTCCCGTTCCTGTTCTCCGGATTGCTGATGCTGTAAAAGCGTCTGACGGCAGTGTCCTCGGTTACCTGTATATGGATTACGATGCGACCCGGATGCTTCAAAACCTGGGCAAGTATGAAATTCTGCCGGAAGAGAGTTTTCAGACCTATCTGATCAACCATGAAGGTTACTTTTTGAGATCCCCCGGAAATTATCCGGTTTTTTCCTTTCAGTATCCCGGAGGGGAAGAGGAGAACCTTTCCAATCTGCTTCCTGATATCTGGATGGAGATTCAGAGCAGTGAAAGGGGTACCATGGATCTGCCGGGAGGATTGTTTATCTACAGGAGACTGGCCGTGCATGATATGCTTCCCCGGAAGGATCAGGCCATTGTCACAGCGGGTACTCCGGGAAACCGGTATTATTATCTGATTTACCAGACTCCCTCTGCCGTTCTGGATTTCCTGTCATCCAATATAATCCGATCACTCCTCCCGTCCCTGATCTCTGTACAGCTTATCATCATTCTTCTGTCTGTTCTGATAGCCCAGTGGATCAACCGTCTGCAGAGGTATCAGCAGAAACTGCTCCATTTTTCCAGCATGGACGAGATGACCGGCTGTATGAACCGGAGAACCGGCAGAAAAATTCTGGAGAACTACCTCTCTATGAGCCGGAGACGGGGCGATTCTTTAACGGTGGTCTATCTGGATCTGAACAGACTGAAAACGGTAAACGACCAGCTGGGACACCGGGAGGGAGACCATTATATTCTTACCATGGTGGACCTGATAAAAGAGCAGCTGAGAAGCACGGACTTTTTTATCCGGATGGGTGGGGATGAATTTCTTCTGATTCTGCCGGACTGCAGTGCGGAGGAGGCCTTCCGTATCCGCAAACGGGTTCTGGTCAAGGAATACAAACTGAATCAGGCGGATATTTACCCCTACACCCTGGGAATGAGCTGGGGAATCCTGGAAGTTCTGCCGGAAAGGAATGTCACTGTGGCTCAGATTCTGGCCGAAGCGGATGAAAAGATGTATGCCGAAAAAAATAACTATCCCCTGGTGGATGAAAAGATGATAAAGGAAGTGGAGGGGTATTCTCTTCCCGGAGCAGGGGAGAGGCATCAGCCTTGAATATTATTGCAGAAATCGGTACGGCTCACAGAGGATCACTGGACAAAGCGGGTGAACTGATCAGAGCCGCCGCCCGCAGCGGTGCGGATACGGCCAAATTCCAGATAGTCATAGCCCGGGAGATTCTCCACCCCGAAACCGGAACGGTACCCCTGCCCGGCGGGGATGTTCCCCTGTATGATGTGTTTGAGTCTCTGGAGAAAGAGGCTTCCTTCTACGCCTCCCTTAAATCCATGTGCGAAGAGGAACATCTGGAGTTTCTGGCAAGCCCCTTCGGTCCCGGGAGCGCCCGGCTGCTGAAAGAACTGCATCCCCGGAGGGTGAAGATCGCCTCTCCCGAGGTGAATTATACGGCTCTTCTCAAGGAGATCGGCTCCTGGAACATTCCTGTGATCCTTTCTTCGGGAGTCAGCCGTATGGAGGATCTGAAGGAAGCGGTGGAGATTCTGATGCCCGGAGAGCTGACACTGCTGCACTGTGTCACCTCCTATCCGGCTCCGGAGGAGGACTACAATCTGTCCGTGCTCCCTCTGCTGGAAAAAACCTTCGGCACGGCCGTGGGGGTTTCCGACCATTCCCTGAATCCCGTGATGGTACCCGCTGTCTCCACCCTCTACGGAGCCCGGATCATCGAAAAGCACTTTACTCTTTCAAGAGAGGAAGACGGGCTGGATGATCCCATAGCCCTGGAGCCCGAAGATTTCAGACTCATGTGCGACAGAATCCGGGAGCTTGAGGAACTGCCCCGGGAGCAGCGTCTGTCCCGTCTGGAGAAGTGGTTTTCCTCAGAAGAGATCCGGGCGGTGCAGGGGCATGGCCATAAAGAGCTGGCCCCATCAGAACAGGCCAATTACGGGAGAACCAACAGAAGTATTCATGCAAGTACTACCCTGGAAAAGGGGACTGTTCTAAACCCTGAGAACTGCTGTATAGTACGGACTGAAAAGAAATTAAATCCCGGAATGCACCCCCGGTATTTTGACCGGATAATGGGGTGTCGTATTAACAGAAGGATTCCTTCGGGAGAGGGAATCAGAGAAGATGATCTTGATAATCCCCTGCCGGATTCAATGCCCCGGACCTGAAGGGGCAGTCCTGCAGTTCTGTAAATCAATAACACGCTGAAGTCCTATGCAGACTTCGGCAGGAGGTAATAATAACATGTCCCTGATAAACGATCCTGTCAGCGGTTTTCCCATGGCCGATCCTGAAATAAAACCCTTTGCCGGTACCCGGATACCTGCTGAAGAGCTGAAATCCGCCCTCGAACCCATGATCCTTTCCGCATCGGGCTGGAGAAAGATATTTGCCTCTGACGGAGACGAGGAGAGCAGGAGTGAAACCCTGAGTCCTGCAGACAGACTTCTGGCTGCGGCCATGGCAGAGGTGTATACCGATTTTCTGTTCAGCCGCACAAGTAAAAGTGAGCCCGTAGTGGTTGTGGGAATCGATGCCCGTTTTACCGGGCCGGCCCTGGCAGACATAATGATCAGAGTTCTGATGAGCCGGGGCGTTCAGGTCCGCTACCTGTTTATTGCCGCTGCCCCCGAACTGATGGGCTATACAGGGCAGACCCCGGCATGTGACGGTTTTATCTATATTTCCGCCAGCCATAATCCCATCGGCCACAATGGTGTGAAATTCGGCCTCAACTCGGGGGGAGTCCTCTCCGGGGAAGATGCAGCCGTTCTTATAACCTCCTTCAAAGAGATTCTGGACGATCCGAATGCTCTGGATCATCTGATGGTCAGATGCGATGCCCAGAGCCCCGGGGATGTGGAAGCCGTCTACCGTGCCCAGGCAGAGTGGAAAAAAGAATCCTACAGAGTATACAGCACCTTCAGCAGCCGGGTCATGAGCGGTCTGGAAGAGGATGGAGCCCGCAGCCGGTTTACAGAGGCCCTGAAAAGGGGAATTGCCCGTAATCCCATCGCTGTGGTGGCCGAACTGAACGGCAGTGCCAGAACCCTGACAGTGGATAAGGAATACCTTGAAGATCTGGGAGTGAAGGTCAAAGTGGTGAACGGGACTCCCCGGCAGATCACCCACCGCATTGTCCCGGAAGGAGAATCACTGAATCTCTGCCGCACAGTTCTGCAGGAAGAGGCCGCCGCAGACCCTGCCTTTCAGCTGGGCTATGTTCCCGATAATGACGGAGACCGGGGAAATCTGGTCTATTACAGTCAAAAAGAGGGGGAGGCCCGCATACTGGAAGCCCAGGAGGTTTTTGCCCTTTCCGTACTCTCTGAACTGGCCTATCTCTACTGGAACGAGGGAATGACCGATAAAACGGGTGTTGCCATCAACGGCCCCACTTCCGGTAGAATCGAAACCATCTGCGAAGCCTTCGGCTGTACCGCCTTCCGGGCGGAAGTGGGAGAGGCCAATGTGGTTAATCTGGCATCGAAAATGAGAGATGCCGGCTGGCAGATCAGAATTCTGGGAGAGGGCTCCAACGGGGGTAATATCACATGGCCTGCCGCCGTCAGGGACCCCCTGAATACTCTGGGGGCTCTTCTGAAGCTGCTGGTTCTGCGGACCACTCCGGAAAAAGCCGGTCTTTTTGAAATCTGGTGTCATCTTTCGGGACAGTCTGACAGATACAGAAGCGATTTTGATCTTCAGGATATTATCGAATCCCTTCCTGTTTATACTACCACCAGTGCCTTTGAAGAGCGGGCCATCATGAAGATCACCGGTCTGGATCACGCCCTGCTGAAAAAAAATTATGAAGCTGTTTTTGCCCGGGAGTGGGATGAGAAGAAGGACGAGCTGTTTGAGCGCTTCGGCGTGGTAGCCTGGGAAGAGTGGAACCAGGAGGGAACGTCCTCTGTTCAGGGTGTGGGTTCTGAATTCCGAAGCGGAGCGGAGAAGGGTGGACTGACGGTCCGTTTCCTTGACTCTGAAGGCAGGGTCTGCGGTTTTCTCTGGATGAGGGGCAGCGGAACCGAACCGGTTTTCCGGGTTCTGGCCGACTGGAAAGGGGACAATCCTGAAGCGGAAGAGTTCTTTCTGGAATGGCACAAACAGATGATCGGCCGGGCGGACAGGGGAGAACTGTAAAGCCCCTTTAACAGGATAGGAAGTGAAATACAGAAATAAAGATATACAGACCATTCTTTTTGATGTGGATAATACCCTCTATGATGCCCGCTGCGGAGTGGAGGATGAGATGAGCCGGCGCATCAATACTCTGGTGTCCGAAAGACTGGGCATCTCTGAAGAAGAGGCCGTCAGGCAGAGGCGGGAATTCCTGCCGGTTTACGGGACGAGTCTACGCTGGCTCCAGGTCTGTCACGGGCTGACGGATGTGGATGCCTATATGGACATTGTACATCCCGTTGACCTGAGTCCCTATCTTCCGGAAACTCCGGAGTTGAGGCTGATGCTGGAGTCTCTGCCCTGCCGGCTGGAGATTCTGACAAACGGACCTGAGTTTCATGCCCGCCGTGTTCTGAGCAGACTGGGGGTTAATGACCTTTTTCCCCATATGTACTCTCTTGAGTGGCTGGGATACAAAGGAAAGCCCTATACTGAAGCCTATGAGAAGGTTCTTTATCATCTGGGACAAGGGGCGGATTCCATTCTGTTTCTGGATGATAAAGAAGTGAATCTGGAAGCCTTTGCCCGGTTGGGGGGTGAATGCATACTGGTCGGTTCGGACAAGGGCAGCGGTAAATTTCCCTGGATCAGGGATATTCTGAATTTAAAAGAGATGCTTCCCGCCTGCTGCGGGGAGCCTGAAGAGGCAATAGGATGATAAGAAAAACCATACCCGGAGATAACAAGAAAAACAGTCTGATCGCCCGTTCCAGGGACAGACGCTACCATTTTGTCATGGCAGGGGGAACTGTCAAAGGCGTTTTGATTCAGGGGAGCCGCATGCTCAGGGAAATGCAGATCAACCATGATCTGGGTGTTCTGGAGAGTATTGTTCTGGGCCAGGCCTATCTTGGATCGGCCCTGATTGCCGCTGGTCTGAAGGGTGACGGTCTTATTCAGCTGAAGGTGGAGTGCGGGGGGCCTCTGAAGGGGCTGTCGGTTGAGGCGGACTCCCATGGAACAGTCCGGGGCTATCTGATGGAAAATCCCATTCCTCTGGAAAAAACTCCCGATACCCTGGATACGTCAAATCTGTTCGGTCCCGGTTTCCTGTCTGTTACCCGGTACTCGGGGGAGCAGAAGAATGCCTTTACCGGACAGGTCGAGTTGAGAACAGGGCGTCTCGCCGAAGATCTGGCAGCCTACTATGATGAGTCCGAACAGCTGAGGACCGTCTTTAGTCTGAGCATTCATCTTGAGAAGGATGGTGTTCTTTCCGGAGGGGCCGGACTGTTTCTGCAGGCTATGCCCGGAGCGGATGAGGCTGTGCTGGAAATGGTGGAGGAAGCGGCTTTAAAAATTCCATCTCTGAGCAGAGAGTTCACCGCAGAATCGGATGCCCGGGAGTTTCTCAGCACTTATTTTTCTGATTTTCATCCTGATCTGCTGGATGATAAACGGGTTGAGTTTATGTGCGGCTGCAGCAAATCCAGATTTGAGAAATTTCTCGCAAGCCTGGGGGATAAGGAGAAAAGTGATCTCCGTGAGAACGGCCCCTTTCCTCTGAAAACAATCTGTCATAACTGCAACTCGGCCTATGAATTCACTAAAGATGAACTGGAGAACCTGTTTACAAGCGAATAAAAATTTTATTTCGGGCCTCTTTCTCTTATAATTGAAATAAGAGAGCTGTTTCTGCTCCTGAGGGAGGTCCTGATGCTTACAAAAAGAAATCTTATTCCCCTGCTTATTCTGCCTCTGCTGCTGTCCTGCATGTCAGCTTCCAGACCTGTTGAAGACGGTGATGTTGATGCTGTCTCTTCTGCCACGACCTGGACAGATCCCGAACTGGAAGAGGGGTTCAGCGAACCTCCCCTTCCGGAGATCAGAACCGAAGGCCTCACGGCTCAGGAAATTAACAGCATGGAGGTATACAGAAGCAATATCAGGGCCATTGTCAACGTCACCACCATCAATCTGTACAATTCCCGGTATACGGGCATCTATTCCCAGCAGGGAAGCGGTTCGGGGGTTATCGTTTCGGATGAGGGCTACATTATCACCAATAAACACGTTGTTGCCGATGCTGACTATGTAGTGGTGACTCTCTATGACGGAACCAATTATCAGGCCAGGATTGTAGGCAGTGATGTGGAAAGCGATCTGGCGGTGATAAAGCTGTCTCCCGCGGGACGGAGTCTGCAGACCATACAGACCGGAAAGTCCAGAGACCTCCAGGTGGGGCAGAAGGTTCTGGCTCTGGGGAATCCCTTTGGTCTGGAAGGAACACTGACAACAGGGATCATTTCCGGTTTGAACAGGCCTCTTCAGACCGCCGATGGTTATCTGCTGAACGGCATGATTCAAACCGATGCGGCCATTAATCCGGGCAATTCGGGAGGAGCCCTCCTCAACTCCCGGGGAGAGCTGATCGGCATCAATACCATGATCATCAGTCCCGGAGGCGGCGGCAGTGTGGGAATCGGTTTTGCCATTCCCGTGGAAACAGCCTTGCGCATTATCCCCGAACTCATCGAAACAGGCCGGGTCAACAGGGGATGGATTGAAATTGAAGCTCTCTCTATGACACCCAATCTGGCCAGACAGCTCAGTATTCCTTTTATCCGCTACGGTGTTTTGATCACTTCTGTCATAGACGGCGGCAATGCGGAAGAGGCGGGGTTGCAGGGGGGTGATGAACGAAGAGGCGTCGGTCTGGGACTGAACAGCATTGCTGTAGGCGGTGATATCATAACCAGCATCAACGGCAGGGACATCAAGAACGTTCTGGATTATTTTTCTGTTCTGGAAAGCTCCCGTCCCGGTGAAGAGTATGAAGTGGAGTATATACGGGACGGCAGTATGGCATCCACAGTGATTGTTCTGGCTGAACGGCCCTGACTCAGGGCCGTTCGGAAATCATGACCGGGTCTGAGGGGGGCTTCGCGTTCAGTGTTTGAAAATTTAGAAGAACAGAGACGTGGACATGATTATTTCATAACGGTCAGAGAAATTGCCCGGACCGAACAGATCTACTCCGCCTGTCAGTCTCAGGTTGACGGAAGTCAGTTTCGTGGGGAAGATCAGGAAATCCAGTCCCAGTGTCATACGCAGATCTTTTCTTAAATCAAAATCCCGTTCTCCCGGAATCACCAGTGCCAGATCGCTGAAGGGTTGCATCTGAACTTCGGTCACATCTTTCCAGTCAAAGAGGGTGAAGGTCAGGTTGTTGTTGATGAAAAAGCCCTGAATACCGGCCATGTTTATATCCGGTACTCCCCGGGCATACTCCCCCATCTCATAAATCTCATCCCGCAGGGAGCTTACCGAGATCAGGCGGTTGCTGTAGTACAATCCGTTGTTCAGAGGGGTAAACCATCTGTTGGAAAGGATCATTTCTCCTTTGACCCCCTGGTCCGGAACAATTCGTCCCAGAATTTCCGCTTCCCAGTTATACCCTTCCTGAAAGTTGCCAATCCAGTTGACCCTGTCCCGGCCCCCTTTCTGCCGGATTCCGTAGGACTGAGGCTCCTTGATGATATAGGAATCCCCTTTACCGGTTTTGTCCTGATAGTTGTAGGTCAGTTCGAAAAGGGGGGCTGCTTCATAGTAGTAATCCGAACCTAGGTCAAAGTTGGCGGCTATAAAAAAATCCGATTTATTGAATGTGAAGTACTCAACAATCTCGGTACCGTCTTTCTTGATCTTCCTGTCATAGGACTGAATCCATGAAAAACTGTAGGCCACTCCGTTGTAATTGAAATTGGAGAAACTGGTTTCCACTTCCCAGAAATTGACTCCCAGTTCTTTTTTAATGGGATCCTGGCCAATGCCGAAATCCCCGTCAATACTGAAATGAATAAGGGTGCCGAAGAAATTGGCATAGGACAATTTAAGCTGCAGGGAGAAGTTGTCATTACTGTTGAATATGGGTACCAGCAGGGGAAAAAAGGTCCAGGCATCCTTGAGCAGGAACCGGACCGTAAAGCGTCTGTCCTCCTCATCCTCTGCTGCCGGAAGGGGAATCAAAAGGGTCTCAACGGTTTCAAATACTCTCAGATTCACAAGATCCTGTTTCAGTCCCTCAACATATTTCGCCAGGGCTTCATAATCCCTGAAGATCGCATCTTTTTGTATATTCAGATAATTTTCCACAGCCCAGGCCCCAGTCATGCCGTCTATTTCATACTCATAGTTGTCAATGGTATAGACTGTCTCAGGTGATTCCTGATTCTGGCCTGCAAGTGGAAGAGCGCAGAGGCAGAGTAAAACTGTAATGGTCAGGGCATTGGAAACAGATCTTTTCAGAAAAGATGCTCCCCGGTTCTTTTATGGCAGGCCGTTTTGATCATGATAGTTAGTATAGTACCGGGGCTGCAGGTTTAAGTAAAGCATAGATCAACTAAAGCATACAGTATCCACTTCACCTGATTGACTTCTCTCTGTACAATGTCCTTATGAAACTGACAGTCTATAATCCGGGAATCGTTCCCTATGAAGAAGCCCTTGAATGGCAATATGATCTGGTTGAAAAAAGACGGAAACAGGAGATAGATGATACCCTGATTCTCCTGCAGCATCCTCCTGTTCTGACAACAGGACGGCGGAAACAGGAACATAATATACTGATCAATGCGGAAGCCATGAACATTCCGGTTATCAGAACAAACCGGGGCGGCGAGGTGACCTACCATGGACCCGGTCAGATTGTGGGGTACCTGATTGTAGATCTGGCGGCCTTTTCCAGAAGGGTGAAGCAGTTTGTTTTTAATCTGGAGGATGTGTTTGTCCGTTTTCTGGACCGGGAGTTCGGGATTCAGGCAGAAAGGCATGACCGCCACCGGGGCGTCTGGGTCGGCGATGACAAGATCACTGCCATAGGACTGGCTATTGAACGGGAAATCACCATGCATGGTTTCGCCTTCAATATCAACACCAACCTGGATCACTTCCGCTGGATTGTCCCCTGCGGTATTCAGGATAAGGGGGTGACATCCCTCGAAAAGCTGACCGGTAAAAAGCAGGATCTGGATGCTCTGATTCCCCGACTGGCAGAGATTTACAAAGAAGTTTTTTCCTATTCCTCCATGGAGATGATCAATGGCAGATAGAAGTACGGCCCCTGTTAAGAACACTGTGAAAGACACTGTGAAAGAAAGGCCCCTGAGAAAGCCGGACTGGCTGAAAATCCCCATACGCCGGGGAAATAATATGGCCTATGTGGAAGACCTGATCAGGGATTCCAGTCTGAACACAGTCTGCAAGGAGGCAAACTGCCCCAACAGGATGGAGTGTTACAGCAATAAAACAGCCACATTTATGATACTGGGAAGTGTCTGTACCAGAGGCTGCCGGTTCTGTAATGTGACCGGTGGAGAGCCGGGCTGTCCCGATCCGGAGGAGCCTGCCAAGCTGGCAGAAGCGGTCCAGGCTCTGGGACTCAAATTTGCCGTGGTGACCTCGGTGACAAGGGATGATCTGGAAGACGGGGGTGCCTCGGTTTTTGCTCAGGTTATCCGGGAGGTTCATGCCCTTGATCCCCCTGTGGGTATTGAGGTTCTTATTCCCGATTTTCAGGGAAGCAGAGAGGCTCTGCACAAGGTCCTGGAGGCGGGACCTGAAATCCTGAACCATAATATCGAAACGGTTCCCTCCCTCTATGAGACCGTCAGGCCGGATGCTGTGTATCAGCGTTCACTGGATCTTCTGGCTGAAGTCAAAACATCCAGACCTTTAGTCTATACAAAATCCGGTTTAATGCTGGGTCTGGGAGAGACGGAGGAAGAAGTGATGAAGGTTATCCGGGATCTGCATGAGTCAGGCTGTGATTTTCTGACCATGGGGCAGTATCTCAGGCCTTCCAAAGACCATCTTCCTGTAAAAAAATACATCAGCCCCGAAACCTTTAAAAAGTATGAACAGGCCGCCCTGTCCATGGGATTCAAGGCTGCCGCCTGTGCCCCCTTTGTCCGGAGTTCCTATAATGCAGCGGTAATGCTGGAGGCGGTCAAGGGCTGATTCTCAGTTCTCTTCCTCATCTTTCAGGTAGGACTGATATTTCTTGTAGAGTCCTCTGAACTGATCATAGCTGAGGCCCATGGCCTCGGCCGCTTTTTTCTGACTGAAACGGTTCTCCTCCAGGGCTCTGCGGATAAACTGAAGTTCCAGCTTCAGCATGGAGTCCCGGTATTCTGCCAGGGGAATGGTATTGTAGTCTTTGTCTTCAGTGGATTCCAAACTCTCCCGCTTTTCTGTTTCTTCCCTGGTTTCTGTCTCCCTGTCCGGAGCCGTTTTAATACTCCCGGTATCACTGAATCCGGAATAGGGATTATTAAATGGATTCAGCTCTATTTCTTCAATAAGAGTTCCTTCTGTTTTATAAACCGCCCGTTCCACAACATTCTTGAGTTCCCGCACATTGCCGGGCCAGCTGTAGTCCTGAATTTTCTGAATCAGTTCGGGAGAGAACTCGGGTACATCCGGTTTGCCCAGCTCCCTGGACATCCGCATGGCAAAGTGGGAGGCCAGGAGGGTAATATCTGTTGACCGGTAGCGCAGGGGAGGAAGATAGAGCACCTCAAAGGAGAGTCTGTCCAGAAGGTCCTCCTTGAATTTACCCTGCCGGCAGAGTTCGGGCAGGTCGGCGTTGGTGGCTCCGATGATCCGGACATTCACCTCTTTTTCCTGGGAACTGCCCACTCTGCTGAAACGTCCGTATTCCACAGTCCGGAGAATTTTTTCCTGCACTTCCATGGGAACCAGACCGATCTCGTCAAGAAACAGGGTTCCTCCGTCGGCCTCTTCAAAGCGGCCTTTTCTCATTTTGGCAGCTCCTGTAAAGGAACCGGACTCGTGGCCGAACAGCTCAGACTCCAGAAGGCTGGGAGGGAGGGCGGCACAGTTAACAGGGACATAGGGTTCCTTCCACCGGCCTGACAGGTAATGCAGACGGGCGGCCGCCAGTTCCTTACCGGTACCCCGTTCTCCAATCAGGAGCACAGGACGGTCCACTCGGGCAGCGAGACTGAGATTCTGCTGGAAGTCCATAAAAGCAGGGGATTCCCCCAGGGCATCATTACTGGATGTGAAATTCTGACTCATAGGTTTATTGTACTGATGAATGGCAAAAAATACCAATTAAAATTGGATTAACTGTGTCTAAAGTCCGTATAAGGGCGAAATGAGAAGTTGGCACAGCAATTGCATCATAGATTAGTAACATGATGTTTTATCGTGTTTGTCTTCCAGCAAGGGAATCGAAACCGGAAGCCGGACTGATCACATTGTGTTAAAAAAGACTAAAAACCCCTCGGTCATATAGGGACTGAGGCAGGAAGGAGAGACCCTATGAGTATTTTTTCCAGATTTAGAGATATCGTGAATTCCAATATTAACGATCTTCTGGACAAGGTTGAAGAACCTGAAAAAATGATCCGCCTGATGATTCAGGAGATGGAAGACACCCTTGTTGAACTGAAATCATCCTGTGCCGGTAAAATGGCTTCCAGAGCGGAAGTGAACCGGGAAAAAGAGTATGTTGAAAAATCCCTGGAACGCTGGGAAGGCAGAGCCCGTCTGGCTCTGGAGAAGAACAGGGAAGATCTGGCCAGAGAGGCCCTTCTGGAGAAGAAAAACTGCCAGAATCAGATTGAACTTCTCACAAAGGATCTTGATCACTTTTCAAAGCTCATTGACGAGTGCAAATCCAATATCCTACAATTGGAACAGAAGCTGGAAGAGGTTCGTCAGAAACACAAACTTCTGATTCAGAGAGGCCGTCATGCCAATGAGACCAAAAAGGCCAGATCGGCCATGAGAGAGGCAGACGGAACAGCAGCTTTTCACAGATTCAATGAGCTGGAGCGGACAGTGGAACGGATGGAAGCGGAAGCTGAGCTTTCCTCCTACAGCAGTACAGCTGACCAGTCTGTGGAGCATGAGTTTGACAAGCTGGAATCAGAATCAGAGATTGATGAAGAACTGGAAGCTCTTAAAAAGTCCATGAAGGGGAAATCATAAAATGCAGGCTGTCTGGATTGTTGCTATAGCTGTGGGAATACCTGTCCTGAGCGGGACAGTCACCCGGATAAGCAAGTTGTACTTTGCAAATAAAGAAAAAGAACGGAGCATGAACATCAGTGCTGAATCAGAAGCTCTGGAAGATATCCAGGCAGGAATGAGAGATCTTAAGAGGAGGATAGCCAATCTTGAGTCTATCCTCCTGGAATATGAACGTAAAAACCCCTAGAGATCTCCCTGATTGGGAATCTTCATAAGAGAAACAGGAGATTGTAATGATGGCTTATAGTGCAAAAAAACTGTACCGTTCCCGGAATGGAAAAATCTTCGGGATCTGTCAGGGCATAGCAGACTGGAGAGATCTTCCGGTAGATTTTATCAGACTCTTTATGATTCTGGCATTTCTGTTTACCGGTTTTTTCCCCGTGGGAATACTGTACTTTCTGGCTGCTCTGCTCATACCCCTTGAACCTGCCGGATACAGAGACAGCTTCACAGAGGGAAATGAAAACCGGAAAGACCGGTATGAGAATGTCCGCAGAGACTTTAATGATCTGAAGGACCGCGTCCGCAATATGGAAGGCCGTGTCTTTGATAAAGAGCGGGACTGGGACGAACGATTTAAAAAGGACAAGTAATCTTTTCAACGGGATTATTTGTTTACATATAGAATGCCGGTTGTACGTACTGTATGCCGGCGTTTTTATTTATAACCCAGATCCCGGGATATTTTTGCGCTGCCGTCCTTTATTTTGACAGCCAGCTTCTTCAGCTTGTCCTTTGTCATCCGGATGGAAGGGCCGGAAATACTGATGGCAGCGCAGACTTCCCCCCTGTTGTCGAAAATAGGAGCGGCAATACAGCGGACGCCCGGTTCATTTTCCTCCATGTCGTATCCCCAGCCCTTTTCTCTTATTTCAGAAAGACGCTCCTCCAGTTCATCCACTGTACGGATACTGTGTTCCGTCCGGGGTGTCCAGTCGGCGGCCTCCAGCATTTCCTGTTTTTTCTCCTCAGGCAGGTTGGCCAGGATTACTTTTCCCACACCCGTACAGACCGCAGGAGCAAAGCGGCCCTGTGCCGATCCCATGGCTACCCGGAGAGCCAGCTGTGATTCGATTTTATCCAGATAAAAAACCTGATTGTTCTCCATGGAGGCCAGGTGGATGGTCTCCTGGGAAAACTCTGCCAGTTCTTCCATCACCGGAAGGGCGGCTTTATGAATATCCAGCCTGTTGAGAGCCTGGACGCCAACCTGAAAGAGCTTCAGGGTGAGGGAATATTTCTCATTGATTTTATTCTGCCGGACATAGCCCAGGCCTGCCAGGGTATTCAGGAAACGATATACCGTGCTTTTATTACCGTCTACGGCGGCAGCAAGTTCTGTGACACCCACCTCTTCTTCAGCCGAAAGGGTTTCCAGAAGCTTCATTGTTTTCAATACCGAAAGGACAGGATCTGCAGTTTTATTCATAGTTCCATTTTAGCCGGAACCGGGTCCCTTGTATATTAGTTGTTTCATTTTATGGATTATTGTTTCAAAAAACAGCCCTGCCGGGAGGCAGGGCTGCTGTCATAAAAAATTATTTGCTTAACAGATTTCTGAAGGCCAGAAGGAAGAGCAGGGCATTGTTCCAGCCGCTGCTGTTCTGCTGCTCTCTATAGGCTTTCAGTTTCCGCTTAACATCCAGATTCCGTTCCAGTTCCTCTTTCCGGTTCTGGTACAGATTGTCATAATTATTGTAAAGTTCGTACATTTTACTTTCTCCCTGACGGTAAAAGGCTTTTCTCCAGGGCTCTTTTACCGTTTTTCCGGTTAAAAGAGTGCGAAAGTACGCAGCCGGTGTCAGTTCTTTGTAAAAAACCGGCTCCGTGCCTTATCCACTTTTTGTGCGGCGGATGCTGTTTGAGGCATCCCCTTGTCAGATTCAATTTTCAGTTTAAAAGATCGCATTCATATTCCCCCTCCCGGAACATCCCTGTTCCCTGGAAATACTAAAAGTGATGAAACCCCTCACACCGGCCCTTAAAAGATGATCATTTCATTTAAGGATGGATCAGGTTTCCGGATAATCTGCCGTATCAGGAAAAGCGCGCTTTTTTCCTTTCTGACGACGGGCCAAAAAAAACCCCGGATATTTCCGGGGTATTACTTCAGAATTCTTTAATAACCATTAAAGAGGGGTGCCCCGGAAATATAAACTGTAAAAATAGACTGCCGCAGGTTTACGGCCGGCTGATAGCTGAATTGAATGTCTGTCAATTGTCATATTTCCTTCCTCCATGGTTAATTTACAATAGTATTAACATGTTCATTCATGAAATACAAGTGATTTTGTTGAAAAAATTGAAAAACAAATATAATTTATGTAGGAAATGAACAAAGAGACCCTGGCACAAGCCATTCAGAAAGAAGGAAAATTCTCATTTTCACGGTCCGGAGGTCCCGGTGGACAGAACGTGAACAAGGTGAACACAAAGGTTCTGCTCACAGTCTCTCCGGAGGCTCTGGACTGTCTGTCTGATGATCAAATTCATAGAGTTAAAGAGAAGCTGTCCGGACGAATCAATGGGGAAGGAGAGCTCTTTATCCAGTTTCAGGAGGAGAGAAGTCAGCTGATGAACAGGGAGAAAGCTGTGCTGCGTCTCGCAGATCTCATACTGGAATCTCTTGTAGTCAGAAAAAAAAGAAAAAAAACCAGGCCCGGAAGGGCTGCTGTTCAAAAAAGACTGGACAGTAAGAAGAAGCAGAGCGACAAAAAGAAAAACCGGGGGAGCATCCGTTTTCATGACTGAATCAGATTCTCCTCTCCCGGTTCTTTAACTCCAGTTGTCAGAGTCAGAAATTACATATCCTCATCCATGGCCATCAGCATTTCTGACAGATGATTGTAGGATTTACCGTTGGCTTCAATGGTAACGATATCCTCACCCTCTGACTGCATAACCAGAGAATCCACATTTCCACCCTCAAGATCTACATCCAGATTCAGGTTTCCGGCTTCATCCACCTCAATCACACCATCCATCTGTGAGAAATTGAAGACGACCTCGTCCTCTGAAGATTCCAGCATATCCGACATGGCAGCGGTGAAATCGGTCACACTGAAGGCATTGAACTCCATTTTCGAGTTACCGGTCTCCATATTCATATCCATTGTGACTCCTTCAGGGGAGGTGCCGAACATGGAGGACATAAAAACAAGACCGAAAATGGAAAGGACGGCCACGGTTGTTTCATAAACATCTTCATCACTGGGGGGAGCGGCAAAAACAGATGCGGGGATCAGGATAGACAGCATCAGTACCGTCAGCAGAATTTTTTTCATTTACATTTCTCCTTGTAACACATAGAACCGGAACCTCATAGAGCAGAGGACTCCGGGACGTATTGTATCTCTTATCAGTTTACGTGAAAAGCGGCCTGAATTCCATGTCCTTGAGGGAAATCAGTCTAAATATCTGCAATCCGTTGTAATGAGCTTCTGTTTATTAATAACAATCTCTCTCCATCCGCCTCTTTCATCTGAAATAGAATAGTCCTCAGAATCCGGGTCAAGGGAGCCGAAGGTGGGAGGGGATATATGAACCGTCAGATCTGTGTTTTCAGGAGTCACCGTTTTTTCTATATGGTAATGTCCGGTAAACAGGGTGAGGCTGCGGCCTGAGTCTGCCGCGATCTTCTGAAAATAGGCTGAGGTTTTATAGGGGTACTTGCTGTCCATAACCTTCACACCGCAGCTGCAGGGGGGATGGTGCATAAAAAGGAAGAGGTCATCTTCCTGCACTTCAATTTCTCTGGCAAGCCAGCTGGCCTGTTTGACAGAGAGCCGCTCCGAAGAGCTGTCCAGAAACATCAGGCTCTGACCTCTGGCCGCAATCACTCCGTTGAGAACCTCCCGGGGAGGAAGATCCTTCAGTTTGAAAACCTCCTGCATCAACAGTACATCGTCGTGGTTGCCGGGTCTCAGGTAGTAGGGAATGTCCAGTCCGTCAAGCTGTTCTTTCATCCACTGGTAGCTCTCTCTGCTCCCTTCGGGATAGGAGATATCTCCCGTATGAATCAGGATATCAAAGTCACCCCGGCTGATTTGTTCCAGTACATCCAGAAATCTCTGCAGGGAATCGATCCCTTTCGGCTTTTCTCCCACCGGTGCAATATGTGTGTCTGTTATATGGGCGATTTTAAGCATGCGGGTTCCTTATCAAGTATTGTCAGTCTTCATCATCCCAGGAGCCGAAGGGCTGTTTTACACCCAGCCGGCGCAGTTGTTTCTTTTCCTGTTCCGCAGCGTCTTCTTTCTCTTTCTTCAGGCGGTAGGCTTTTCTCTCTTCCTCTTCCTGTTTGGCTTTCAGCCAGGGGGGAGCGCTGGATTCATCTGTTTTGGAGACGACCTTTATTTTTCCGGGCATTCTGGTGTTGCTGATTTTGGTTTTGGCCAGGCTTTCCGGTTTGACCAGTGCTCCGGTGAGGGAGGCTTCGGTCATATCCGCACCTTTGAGGTCGGCATTATCCAGGTTTACCCTTCCGAGTCTTGCCCTGGAAAGGTTGGTATTGACCAGTTTGGCTCCGGAAAGGTCGGCATCATTCAGATTGGCTCCTCTCAAGTCTGCACTTTCGAGGTTGGCGTCCTGAAGAACGGTCTGCTCCATTTTGGCAAAGCGGAGGTCTGTATCAGACAGATTGGCAGAGACCAGATTGGCTCTGCTGAGATTGATCTCTTTCAGCTCGAGACCCGACAGATTGATACCCTTCAGATTGGCCTTGAAACGGGGTCCGTTGCTGTTATTGAATTTATTCCAGATAAGGATATTCTCCTCTTCCAGAGCTTTCTGCAGAATTTTCAGTTGCCGTTCATTACCGACAAAATCAGGCTGTTCACCAAGTGTCATAAAGGGTCCTTCTCTCTTATATATGTCAGGAATCTGCTGCCGGAGGCCGCAAATTACCGGATGATTGTATAGGATTATCATTCTGAAAGGCAATGTCAAAGCCCTGTGTAAACAGGAATAAATAGAAAAAAGTACTGATTTAAAGGGGCTTCTCTGTTCTTTTCATAAATAATTTACTATATTTATGGACTTAAATGATTTTTCCGGACAGGTCTGCCTGATGCAGCCGTCCCTGAACCATAAGGAAGAAAAACAATGAGTGAAGTACAGAACAGCATAACAGCTGATTTTATTCTGAAAAGAGAAGACGGTTCTCTCATAGACAGCTCTGAACACAGCGGGGCTCTGAATTACATTGAAGGTCTGGGTATGATTATTCCCGGGATTGAAAAAGCTCTGAAAGGAATGGCTGAGGGTAGTACTTTTGATGTCACACTGGACCCTGAAGACATGTACGGTCTGAAGGATGAAAACAATGTAATGGAAGTATCGGCCCAGGATTTTCACGGCTCTGCGTCCGAACTCTCGGTAGGGACAATTATCGAAGCCCATACTCCCCAGGGAAACAAGCTTATGACAGTGAAGTCCATAGAGGGAGACAAGATTGCTCTGGATGCCAACCATCCTCTGGCCGGTGAAAAAATGCAGTTTTCAGGAACTCTGAATGCGGTACGCCCTGCCACTGAAGAGGAAATCAAAAAACTGACTTCCGGAGGCTGCGGATGCGGCGGACACGGAGACGGCTGCGGCAGTCATGGAGAAGGCGAGGGCTGCGGCTGCGGCGGTCATGAAGAAGGCGACAGCTGCTGCGGAGGCGGCGGCCACCACGACCACAGCCACGAAGGCTGCGGCTGCGGCAATCACTGAGTCTTTGTGAGGCCGGATTTTACGGAAACTCCCGGTATCCGGCCCAGCTTACCTGTCAGTCCGCCCAGTTCATCTGTGGTGGACTGGACAATCAGGGTGATGACAGCGATTCTGTTGTTATCCAGATGGGGCAGACCCATTCTACCCAGTATGATCTCCGAGTATTCGGAGAGTACCTTCTGCACCTGCAGAGCATGATCGTCTCTGTTTTCTATTGTAATCCCCACAAACCCGTATCGTTTTTCCACTAGAAGTCCTCTCCCGGTAGAGTTCTGATGGCCCCTTTGTCCGCCGACGAGGCCAGGAGGGCGTAGGCTTTCAATGCCTGGCTGACCACTCTGCCTCTTCCCTCGGGAGTAAAGGCTTTGTCTCCCTTCGCTTCTTCCGCAGCCCGGCGGGCCGCCATTTCCTGTTCAGAAATAAGAACATTGATTTTCCGTGCGGGAATATCAATTTCAATCTGATCCCCTTCCTGAATGAGAGCAATGGCTCCTCCGGCTGCCGCTTCGGGAGACACATGTCCGATGGACAGTCCTGAAGTACCTCCGGAAAATCTTCCGTCGGTGATGAGAGCACACTCTTTTCCAAGGTGCATGGATTTCAGATAGGAGGTGGGGTAGAGCATTTCCTGCATCCCCGGTCCCCCTTTGGGACCTTCATAACGGATTACCACAACATCTCCGGATTTGACATCTCCCTCGAGAATGGCATCACAGGCGGCATCCTGGGAATAGTAGACTTTGGCAGGTCCTGTGAACTTGAAAATAGAGGGATCAACACCCGCTGTTTTGACAATACAGCCGTCCAGGGCAATATTCCCTTTCAGGACGCCCAGACCTCCGTCTTTGGTATAACAGTTTGCACCATCCCGGATGCAGCCGCCGGCTCTGTCTGTGTCCAGTTCTCTGTAGTAGTTCTCCTGCCCGCCCATAACAAGGCATTTTTTCCGTCCCGGGGCAGAACTGTAGAACTTTTTGACCTCATCCGAACAGCTGGGGGACATAATATCCCAGGTATCCAGAATATTTTTGAGTGTTCCGCCGGCTGCATGGAAGGTCTCTGTATTGAGGAGTCCCATCCGGTCCAGTTCTCCCAGAATCCCCACGATTCCGCCGGCTCTGTGGACGTCTTCAATATGATATTTGGCCGAGTTGGGGGAAACTTTGCTCAGACAGGGCACTTTCAGGGACAGGGCATTGATGTCGTCCATTGTAAAATTGACACCTGCAGAGCGGGCAATGGCCAGAATGTGCAGTACTGTATTGGTGGACCCTCCCATGGCAATATCAAGACTCATGGCATTTTTAAAGGCGTCCATTGTGGCAATAGACCGGGGCAGAACGGATGAATCGCCGTCCTGGTACCAGGCGTATGTATTTTTTACAATGATGTCGGCGGCTTTTTTAAAGAGTTCCAGTCTGTTTACATGGGTGGCCAGGGTGGTGCCGTTACCGGGCAGTCCCATTCCCAGAGCCTCCACCAGACAGTTCATGGAGTTTGCGGTAAACATACCTGAACAGGAACCGCAGGTGGGACAGGCATTCTGCTCCACCATAGCCACTGTGGCATCGGGGATGGTTTTATCGGCTCCCATGACCATGGCATCCACCAGATCCAGGCCTTTTCCGTCATCCATCCGTCCGGCTTCCATGGGTCCGCCGGAAACAAAGATGGCCGGAATGTTCAGCCGCATGGCTGCTATAAGCATTCCCGGGGTGATCTTGTCACAGTTGGAAATACAGATCATGGCATCCGCCTTATGGGCATTGCACATATACTCCACACTGTCGGCAATCACTTCCCGGGAGGGGAGGGAGTAAAGCATACCGTCATGACCCATGGCAATTCCGTCGTCGATGGCAATGGTATTGAACTCGGCGGCAAAGCAGCCCTGTTCTTCAATATATCCTTTTACCTTCTGCCCGATTTCATGAAGATGAACATGACCGGGTACAAACTGGGTAAAGGAGTTCACCACAGCGATAACAGGCTTGTCCATCTGGTCTTCTGTCATTCCGTTGGCTCTCCAGAGACTTCTGGCTCCTGCCATGCGGCGTCCGTCTTTTGTTTCTGAACTTCTCCATTTTCCGGCCATATCTGCTCTCCTGTATATCTGGACCATGGGTCCTGTACTTTCAAAATCAGCCTGCCTCCGCATCAGCTCAGGTCATGAAAATCAGGCAGGTTTAAGGGTAAGTATAACCTGATACAGGGGGATTTCAAGACTCCTGCCGGTGAAATATAAAGGACGGCTTATTGCATTCTGTGCAATGGACAGCAGAGGCCGGGGCAGATCAAAGGGCGGTCTGCAGGGAACTTGCAATAAGCTGCCGATTTTTCTGGAATCTTATGGGCGCAATAGTTAGAATGGAGGTGAATTACTGTAAATAGAAAAGACAAGGACACAGATGGTGAAAAAGAAAACGATCGGCCTGGTGGCCCATGACAACAGAAAGAAAGACCTCATTGAATGGGCTGAATGGAACTACAAAACTCTGCTGAACCACAGGCTTATCTGTACCGGTACCACCGGCAAGCTTATTGAAGAGGCCATTCTGAATAAACTGACGTCCCGGGAGACCAATACTCTGGATATAACCAAACTGAAATCCGGTCCTCTGGGAGGGGATCAGCAGCTGGGTGCCATGATCTGCAATGCGGAAGTGGATATGCTGATTTTCCTCTGGGATCCCATGGAGCCCCAGCCCCATGATGTGGATGTGAAAGCCCTGCTGCGAATTTCGGTTCTGTATAATCTTCCCATTGCCAATAACAGAGCAACGGCGGACTATATGATCTCGTCTCCTCTTTTTGAGGGGGATGAGTATACGCCTCTGGTGAAAGATTACTCCTCCTATATCAACAGGATGAACTGATGACCCGCAGTGAACTGGTCTCCCTGTCTGAAGTGCCCCTGTTCCGGGATGTGGATGTATTGGCACTGGACCGCTTCTTCTCTTCCCGGGATATCCGGGTTCACTGCTTTGAGAAGGATCAGATTATCCTGAATCAGGGTGATCCCTGTAATGACCTGCCGGTGCTTCTCTCCGGGGAGGCCGGTGCCTTTATGGCGGCTCCCAGCGGGAAAATGATCCGGATAGAAACCTTGAAAGGTCCCTGTGCCGCCGCTTCTGCCATTCTGTTTTCTACAGAACACACCTTTCCTGTGAGTCTGACAGCAGAAAACAGGGTGGAACTGATCCGCCTGTCTACAGAGACGGTGCTGGCTCTGATGCAGGAGTATCCCGAATTCCTGAAGGCCTATCTCCGGGAAAACGGGGATAAGCTTGTTTTTCTGTCTGAAAAGATAAGACTGTTCCAGTTCAAATCCCTCCGCCAGAAAATTGCCGGACATATTCTCATGCTTGCCGCCCGGCAGGGACGTGATGATGTGAGGATGATCTATTCCCGGGAGGATCTGTCCCAGCTTATGGCCGTGGCCCGTCCCAGTCTCAGCAGAGAAATTTCCCAGCTTACAGGGGAGGGGCTGATTGATGCTTCGGGTAAGAAAGTCAGAATCCTCAACAGAAAAGCGCTTATGGCCATTCTGAAAGAGGAGTAAATCCTAAAAATCCATCCCGCCTGGGTAGAGAAGGCTGTTCCGGTTTGAAATCTCAAATGTGATCATCTATAATTTTTTCTGATTTGAAAAACCTTTTACAGGATGGATGAAATGAAAAAAAGTATAGTGATTTTCCTGATACTGGGCTGCGGGGCAGCTTTGTTCGGGGATATGCCC
>JAQQAM010000234.1 GCA_028532905.1 Spirochaetales bacterium | reverse complement strand
GTATGTTTGACAGGAAACCTTCCGTGAATGGTGTGGAGATTCATCATGACCTGGGTGTGGATGTTAACTACAGAGCCTATGTACTTGGTAATCCCGTCTCCATGATGGGGGGTGCAAATGTGGAAGGCGGTCCTTATGTGCCGGAAGAGTTTCAGCGTCAGATGGGTCCCCCCTCGGGAGCCGGAGGCGAAGGCGGGCCCAAGGGTCCCCCTCCAGGTGATGACGATCAGGGTCCCGGAGGACCTCCTCCCGGTGGAAAAGAGGGCGGAGCTCCTCCCGGAATGGCTGCGGCCTCTTCAGGCGGAGCATCCGCGGGAATGGCGATTCACAAGTCGGAGGGTCTTGTTCCTGTCAACGAAAAGGGAGAGTCAAATATTCCCGGCCTCTATGCTGCAGGAGACGCACTGGGTTCCTATATGGCCGGTGCCATCTATACACAGATAGGATCCTCTCTGGCTGGTTCTGCCGTTCAGGGAGCCATTGCTGCCGAGGCAGCGGCGGAGTATACAAAAAAAGCCTCCTACCAGACCATTCCGGCCAGCAAAATCAAAAAAATCAAAGAAGAGATTCTGGCTCCGCTGAAAAGGGATGCAGGATACAGCCCGGCCTGGGTAACCCAGACTCTCCAGGGAATCATGATCCCCAACTTTGTGCTGTATATCAAAAAAGAGAGCATCCTCAGAGGAGCTCTGGCCTATATTGAAGAGCTCCGGGATCACCATAGTCCCATGCTGAAGGCGGCAAACCTGCATGAACTCAGGCTGGCTCACGAGACAGAAAACATGATTATCAATGCGGAGATGAAGCTGAAAGCCTCGGATATGCGCAAGGAGAGCCGCTGCAGCCATTACAGGCTGGATTATCCGGAGGTGGATTATGACAACTGGCAGGCCTGGATCAATATATTCCGGGGAAACGATGGAAAAATGAAGCTTGAAAAGCAGTATTTTGACCAGTGGCCGGCACAGTAGTGATGAGTGAGACAGTGTCGGAGGAGATGCCTCTGCTCTCTCATCTTAATGAGCTCAGGCGCTGCCTTATTATATCGGGAACAGCTCTGGCGGGAGGATTCGGAATATCCGTCGGTCTGTATGATCTGATTATGGATTTCCTCTTTGCGCCTCTGCTGCAGCTTTCCGGAGAAAAGGGGGAGAACATTCTGTATATCAATACACTGGCCGAAGGTTTTCTGGTGAGACTGAAGATTTCAGCGCTGGCGGGTTTTATCCTTTCCATGCCGGTTCACATATTTACTGTTCTTCACTTTGTCTTTCCCGGACTGGTGAAGCGGGAAAAGCAGATTATCACGGTGACATTGATCTGCAGTACAGCTCTGATTATCGGAGGTTTTTTCTACAGCTACTATACGATTATTCCGGTATCGGTGCTCTTTCTAACGGGAAAGGGATTTATCCCGGAGAATACGGGAATGCTCCTCAGTTTCGAAAGGAATATTTTCTATATTCTTCAGTTTATGCTGATGACTCTCGTTGTTTTTCAGCTGCCGGTCATCCTGGAGATCCTGCTGGTTCTGAATGTTGTAGACAGAAGAGCAATGTTCAAGGCAGGACGGTATATGGTTGTGCTGTTCTTTCTTGTTTCAGCCCTGCTCACGCCGCCGGACTTTGTGACGCAGATCGGACTGGCCCTGCCTATGACAGTGCTATTCTACCTGACCATTCTGGTGGCCAGGATATTCAGGTTCGGGGAGGGATAAATGTTCGGATTCGGAATATCGGAAATCATCACTTTGCTGATTGTTTTTATTGTCCTGATCAATCCGAAGGACCTGCCGCTGCTGGTCAGGAAGATCGGTAAGACCTACGGGGCTGTAATGAAGCAGATCAATACGGTCAGAAAAAGCTGGCAGAACTATGAAGAGGAAATCAGAAAAACAGCTGATTTATCTATGGAAGATCCCCTGATATTCAGCTCAGAAGGATCTGAAAACAGAAAAAAAGCCGGGAGAAACAGATTTTTCCGGCAGAAGAATCAAGGAGTTAAAATATGATAGGAACAACAGAAGTACTGGTTGTAAGCGGTGTAGTGGTATTGTTATTCGGAGCTTCGGCTCTGCCCAAGTTTGCACGGAATGTCGGCAAAGCCCGTCTCGAGTTTGAACAGGGAATGCAGGAGGCCAGAGATCTGAAGAAGAAGGCTGAAGCAGAGGAAAAAGAAGAGGAAAAATAAACAGTTTAGAGTCTGCTTACATTTCGTTCACACATAAAAAAACGATCCCTGATACATTTTCATCATGAAATTAAGAACTGGAGAAAACTATGTTAAATAAGACGATACAGTATCTGAAAAAGAGCTGGTATCAGATACTGAGGTTTATTACACCGGCTGCCTATACAGCCTTTTTTATACTGGGAGCCCAGACAAAGAATATTGTTGTGATGCTTATCCTGATGGGATCGGCACTTCTGGGAGGAGCCTTTTTCTGCGGATGGCTCTGTCCCTTCGGCTTTACCCAGGAAGTAATCGGAAAGCTGGCTCGACTGCTGAAACTGCCCCGTCTACAGCTGCCGGCAAAAGTTGAAAAAGGGCTGAGATTTCTCAGATACATCCTCTTCGCTGTGTCCATGACGGGTGTGGGATTTGTAATGTTCCTGCAGTCGCCCTACGGTTCTTATATGGGAGCCGTCAATCTGAATACCAGTTATGTGACCACCGCAGCCTGGGTGCTTCTGGGTGCCTTCCTGGCCCTATCCTTCTTTGTGGACCGGCCTTTCTGCCGTTATGTCTGTCCCGAAGGAGCCCGTTACGGGATTGTCAGCATGGCCAGAATTTTCACCATTAAAAGGGATGAGGCAAAATGTGTATCCTGCGGCAAATGTGATAACAAGTGTCCTGCTCAGATCAATGTGTCAAAAACCAAGGCTGTCAGAAACGGACAGTGCATCAACTGTTTTGAATGCATCTCGGCCTGTCCCGTAAAGGGAACACTGAGCTACGGCTGGGCCTTCGGATCAAAACAGAACAAAATAAATAATCCAGAAACTGAAAATACCGGAACAGAGGAGAGTGCCTGATGAGAGCACGGAAAGCAATAATTGTGCTGACACTGATTCTGCTGATACAGCTGCCTGTCTTTGCCTTTAAGATGGGCAGACATCACCACAGCGATTACTCAAAACCTGTGGGAATGGACCTCAGCAGCCTTGAACTTGAAGACGGTATCTACACTGGCAGCGCCGATGGTTTCAGACCGGACCTGACTGTGGAGGTAACGGTCAGTGGAGGTGAGGTAACTGCCATAGAAATTGTAGATCACAATGAAATAGGCCGGCAGTACTGGCAGCGTCCTATGGACCTGATTCCCGCTGTCATAATCGAAGAGGAGCAGACCAATGTGGATGCTGTATCCGGAGCCACTGCCACCAGCAAGGCCATTATGGCTGCTGTGGAGAATGCGTTAAACAACAGTTAAGAAGAAATTGAACAACCCCGTCAAAGCTGCACAGTTGTGCAGACCGCAGGCGGGGTGTTTTTTTGTTACCAGGTTTACCAGTCAATTCCCTTTCTTGCCTTAACACCCTCCCGGAAGGCATGTTTGATATCCTGTATTTCGCTGACTGTATCAGCCATTTCAATAAGTTCGGAATCAGCACCTCTTCCGGTTATGACAACTGACTGTTCGGTAGGACGTTCAGCGATGGCTCTGAAGACATCCTCTCTGTCCAGATATTTATATTCCAGCATATAGGTCAGCTCATCCAGCAGCACAACATGAATGGACGAATCTGAAAGATACCTTTTAGATTCCTCCCAGACCTTCTTTGCAGCGGCAATATCCCCTTCACGGTCTTTGGAATTCCAGGTAAAACCGGTAGCCATAACCGAAAAGGGCACCCCTTTTTCTTCAAGAAGATTTCTTTCTCCGCAGTCCCATTTCCCCTTAATAAACTGAGAGACCGCTGCCTTATACCCATGCCCCACAGAACGGGTGATGACACCGAAACCGGAAGTGCTTTTTCCTTTGCCCTTCCCGGTAATCACAAGAATAATCCCTCGGGAGCTCCCTGCTTTTGTATCAGAACTGCTTTGCTCTAAAGTTTTCTTATCGATATTTTTGGCTTTCTGTTTATCAGACATTTATCTATTCCTTCTTCAGTTCTGTCAGTTTAGACGAAAAATGCCGAACTGCTGAATCATATTAGGAAAAGAACAGGTTTTTTTATTGGGGGATTTTACTTTTTTATATAAAAAACACCATACCGGGTGAACCGCAGTATGGTGTGATACGAGTTTTAACTGAAACTGGATGTTCAGTCAGGGGTTTGTATAACTGTCAATAAACTGTTTAATTTCCATTTTGATAACATCACGGATCTCTGTTATTTTAAGCTTTTTCTCCTCATCATCCCCTTCAATCTTTTCAGGATCAGGGAAAGACCAGTACATTTTTTCAGCAGGTTGAGGATAGATGGGACAGTCATTTTCTATGGTTCTGTCACAGACGGTAATGATATGGGAGAACTTCTCACCTCTTTCATAAACCTCTTTTACTGACTGTGTCTTCTTGTCGTAAATATCGATTCCGTCCTCTTTCAGAACTTCTGCAACCAAAGGATTGATTTCACCGGGATGCAGACCTGCACTTTCAGTATCAAACCACTGGGAACCGAGTTTTCGTAAATATTCTTCCGCCATCTGGCTCCTTGCACTGTTATGGACACAGATAAACAGAACTTTGGCTTTTTCCATTTTGATCTCCCATGTTATTCATCAGTGAGAACCGTTAAATCCTCTCCAACTGAACAAAATTTTTCTTAGTTAATTACGCCTTTGTTAAGAAAAATAAGGGATCATTGTTAAAATCATGTTAAAACCGGAAAAACATTTAGTCTTTTATCGAATCATTAAATTTAAACAGACTTATTCTGATGGGAAATTCCTGTCAGTTTATCAGATCCTTGAAATATCTGTCCCAGCTGATATGTTCACTGCCGGCTGCTTTTCTGTAGTCACTGCTGTTTTCATATTATTCTCCATTTAGTTCGACTTCAAACTTTTTGATATACTACTTTTCCGGAAAAGATGATTCAGGAACTCAGATTTGTCTCAATTTTTCCCAGAATATGGCTGAGAAGCCGTATACTGTCTTCACTGATGTCCTTGTAAATAATACCGTAGAGTTCTTCCGAGATCTCTTTCATCAAAGGGAGGACACTCCGTCCCTTATCCGTCAGAGAGATCATAAATGAGCGTGAATCATCCGGATTCCTGACTTTAAACACATAGGAATGCTTTTCCAGAGTTTTCAGATTGGAGGTGATTGTGGATTTCGCCTTTCCGGTCCGTTCAACAAATTCACTGATCCGGACAGGTTCTGATCGGCTTCCGAGTATCATGAAGAGATCCCCCTGAGAGGCTGTGATCCCTTCGAAACCTTCCCTCCGAAGTGCCTCTTCTATCCGGATATAACTCCTCTCCCGGATGCAGGAAACCCTTGACAGTATGTTATTTCCAATCATACAGACAATATAGTTCGACTTCGAACATTAATCAACAACAGGATACTCAATAAACTGTAATAGACTTTAAAAGAATAAAAAACAATTGCTTTCACAGGACGGCATTTCCCTGTATCATAGTTAAAGATGGAAGAAAAGCCCAAAGTATTGATTGTTGATGACCTGGAGTCAAACCTTTTCGCCCTGAGCAGCCTGCTGGAAGATATGGATGTGGAGATCATTCAGGCTCTCTCCGGCAATGAAGCCCTGGCGGCTACACTGGAACACGATTTTGCACTGGTGCTCATTGATGTTCAAATGCCGGAGATGGACGGTTTTGAAACAGTCAGCATCATGAGAAGTACCAAAAAAACAAAACTCCTTCCGGTGATTTTTGTGTCAGCCATCTATCAGGATGAACTGTACAAAGTGAAAGGGATAGAGAGCGGGGCTGTTGATTTTCTGGTAAAACCCCTCAATCCCATTATTCTCAAAGGCAAAGTGAATGTGTTTCTGCAGCTCTATAAACAGAGAAAAGAGCTGGAAAGGGCTTTGGAAAATGTTAAAACCCTGCAGGGCCTGCTCCCCATCTGCGCTCACTGTAAGAGTATCCGGGATGACAAAGGCTACTGGAACAAGCTGGAAAGTTACTTCACACAGCACAGTGACCTTATCTTCAGCCACAGTCTGTGCCCGGACTGTACAAAAAAGTACTATCCTGAGCTGGACGAAACTGAATAGTCTATAATAAGAGTAGAAAATATACTTTTATCAGGAGTATTTATGTCAGCATCACAGGGTCACACACTCAAGCGGTCTCTGGGAACTAAAGAGGTTTTTGCCATAGCCTCCGGGGCAATGATCAGTTCAGGCCTGTTTGTTCTGCCGGCGGTTGTCTACCTGAAAGCAGGATCATCCATTCTCACAGCCTATCTGCTGGCATCCATTTTTATTATTCCCTCCATGTTTTCCAAAGCCGAACTGTCAACAGCCATGCCGAAATCCGGGGGAACTTATTTTTTTATTGACCGGAGCCTGGGGTCTCTGTTCGGAACCTTTACGGGTTTTGCCTCCTGGTTCTCTCTTTCCCT
>JAQQAM010000233.1 GCA_028532905.1 Spirochaetales bacterium | reverse complement strand
GTTTTTGATATTCAGGAAGGATCTCAGACCACAATCAAGGAAATCCGCTTTGTGGGGAATGATCAGCATGTCACCTCTAAAACCCTTCAGGGACTTATGAAAACCAAGCCTCAGTCTCTTTTTAACAAGGGTCTTCTGATGGAGAATGAGCTTCAGGAAGATGTCCGTATAATCGAAAATTATTACGGTGACCGCGGTTTTATTGATGCGGAAGTTACAGATATAAATAAAGAGGTTACCAGAGATGAAGATTCTCAGGCCAACCGGCTGATCATCACTCTCGTTATTCATGAAGGTAACCCCTACACATTCTCAGGGATAGACTTTGAAGGGAACACCCTCTATTCCTCCGCGGAACTTGAAGCGATTATTACTCAGACCACAGGACAGGTGTTTAACAGAACCAGATTCCAGTTTGATTATCAGAAAGTAACGGATCTCTATTATGAGAACGGATATATCTACAACACATTTTCCATAGAAGAGAACAGGGATGATGAGAACCTCACGGTCAGCTATAAAGTGAATATCATTGAGCGTGACAGGGCACATATCGAGAACATTGTCATCCGCGGTAACGACAAGACCAAGGATTATGTTATTTCAAGAGAGCTGCCCTTTGAGGTGGGAGATGTTTTCAGCAAGGCAAAGGTTATGGAGGGTGTCAGAAACCTCTATAATACTCAGTATTTCTCCGTTGTAGAGCCTCAGACCTATCCCGGCAGCGAAGACGGTCTTATGGATCTTGTGATTGATATAGAAGAGGGGAAAACTGCAGATATTGTTTTCGGTCTCTCATTTTCCGGTGGTGAAGATTTTCCTCTTGCCGGTAACATCAAATGGACTGACAGAAACTTTATGGGAACAGGACGGACCATTGGTGTGGATTCCACCTTTTCTCCCGACAGACAGAGTGTTTCACTTCAGTACTCAGAGCCTCACATCTTCGGTACCGACTGGGGAGCAGGTGTGGACCTTACATACAGACATGCCAATCAGAGTAAAATCTATCAGGATTTGAATGGTGACGGAGTTATTGATCCCTATGTGGATGAAGATGACTTTGATAACGCCAACCAGGTTGTCCCCACAGATTATCTGATGGATTATTCTACCCACTATATTTCAAGCGGTGTGAACACCGGTTATACATGGAATACAGGTGTCGGACGGTTTAACCTGTACGGCGGTCTGAGAGGGGGTCTTGAATATGTTGAATATGACGATGAAATCTACAGACCCTGGAGCAGCAAGGTAAGAGATAACCTGAATACCTGGAAATACCATGACAGTCTCTGGCTCAAACAGTCATGGGATACCAGAGATTTTGTGGGAAATCCTTCCCGGGGCTTTATTCTCAGTCAGACATCAACAATGGCAGGTATTCTGGATCGTTCCAGCAAGCACTATCTGAAGTCCGTCTCCAGGGCGGAAGTGAACTTCACACTCTTTAATGTACCTGTTTCAGATACACGGAATTTCAAATCTGTTCTTTCCATGAAGTCAGCCTTCTCCTACCTGGCGGCCAAACCCTGGAGTGATGTGGGAATTGACCCCCAGGAAGACGGATTCTATCTGGACGGTATGTTCATCGCCAGAGGCTGGTATCCAGAATCAGACGGTCAGTCCCTCTGGGATAATACAATTACCCTGAAGTTCCCCATCGTTCCCAATATTATTGCCTATGACTTTTTCCTGGATTCTGTCGGTTTATGGAAATCTAAAGACAGACTGTCCCAGGCATCCCTCAGTGATATGAGATTCAGTCTGGGTACGGGGCTCCGTTTTGACAATCCCCAGTTCCCCATAGGTATCTATCTGGTTAAAAAATTCCAGTTTGAAGAAGACGGATCGGTCAACTGGAATCCGGAACCCGAAACTGTAACGTTTAAAAACGGTAATCTGGACCTTGTTATTTCATTCGGAATTGATATTTACTGATCACAGAAAACCTTATTACCCCATATTAGGAGACACTATGAAAAAAGCACTTTTTTTTACTTTGATATTCACCCTGATTGCCCTGCCGGTTTTCAGCGACACCATTACCAAGGTTGCTGTTCTGGATTATTCCAGAATACTCTCAGCCTTCTATAAGGATTCTCAGGCTGTAAGAGAACTGGAAGAGATGAAAAACCAGTTTCAGCAGGAAATTGACCGCATTCAGAGTGAAATCAATATTCTCGAAGAAAGAAAACTGAATGCCGAGAACGCCGGAAATACATCCAGGGCCCTTGAACTGGACAATCAGATTTTTGAGAAGAAAAAATTCCTCAGAGACTATATCCGGGTTAAAAACAGTCAGCTTAGTGAAATGAATAGATCTTTGAGCCAGAGCAACACACTGGTCAAAGAGATTATTGAAGAAGTTGAGTATATTGCAGAAACCGGGGGATATTCCCTGGTTCTGAAGAAATCAGATCCCAATCTCCTGTGGTGGAGTTATGAGGTGGATATTACGGATCAGGTGCTCCAGAGACTCCTGACCAAAATGAACTGATTTTTCCTTATTATTAGAGAATATGTCAGAAAACACACCAATGATGCGGCAGTATATGTCCATCAAAGAGAAGCATAAAGACGCAGTACTATTCTTCCGGATGGGGGACTTCTATGAGATGTTCCGCTCCGATGCCGAGGATGTAAGCCGTTTACTGAATTTGACATTAACCAAAAGGCATGGAATTCCCATGTGCGGAATTCCCTATCATGCAGCACAGAACTATATCGGCCGGCTTCTCAATGCCGGCCGTAAAATAGCAATCTGCGAGCAGATCTCTCTCCCTAAAAAAGGAATTGCCGAAAGAGATGTTGTAGAGATCATCACTCCCGGTACAGTGGTGGATGAATCTTTTCTGGATAAACGGTCCAACAACTACCTTGCAGCGATCGGCCAGGTGGGTAAAGTCATGACTTTTTCCTATGTGGATCTGTCTAC
>JAQQAM010000232.1 GCA_028532905.1 Spirochaetales bacterium | reverse complement strand
TTTTTTGATGAGCAGTTCCGCATCAATGACAGTCCGGAGGCTATGAAATACTGGCAGGTATATGACAGGACCTCCAATACCCTTATCAACCCGGCAGACTGGGAATATAAAGAGGGCGCTGTCTGCCTAAGTAATGCCGTCCCCTTTCACAAGTATACGGTCAGCTTTCTGGCCTACCGCATCTGGGAAGAAATTTCCATGTATAACCACAGCACCAATAACTGGGACAAAGAGCATCTGATGCAGATCGATCCCATTCATAAAGAGACAAGAGAATACCTTCTGGGTTGGATGAAGAACTGGTGCGAAACCCATCCGGCCACTACGGTTGTCCGTTTCACCTCTCTTTTTTACAACTTTGTATGGATCTGGGGGAGCAGTGAGAAAAACCGCCATCTGTTCACAGACTGGGGCTCCTATGACTATACGGTCAGTTCCGAAGCTCTGGATCAGTTTGAGAAGAAGTACGGTTACAGGATGAGCGCCGAGGATTTCGTTAACAAGGGCAATTACAGGGTGACACATATGCCCGGGGATCAGAAGAAGCGGGACTGGATGGACTTTATTAATGATTTTACCATCGCTTTTGCAAAAGAGCTGATTCAGATGGTCCACGATTACGGCAAAAAAGCCTATGTCTTTTATGATGACAGCTGGGTAGGTATGGAGCCCTACAACGGCCGGTTTTCAGAATTCGGTTTTGACGGACTGATCAAATGTGTATTCTCCGGTTATGAGGCCCGGATGTGTTCCGGCGTGGATGTGGAGACCCATGAACTGAGGCTTCACCCCTATCTCTTTCCAGTAGGCCTTGGCGGGGCGCCCACATTTCAGGAGGGGGGAGATCCCACCCTGGATGCCAAAAAGTACTGGATGAATGTCAGACGGGCTCTGCTCCGGGAACCTGTTGACCGGATCGGACTGGGCGGGTATCTGCACCTGACTGAGCCCTATCCCGATTTCTGTGATTATATGGAGGAACTCTCTGACGAGTTCAGACAGCTTAAATCCCTCCACAGCGCCGGCCGTCCCCATACATTAAAACCGAAGGTTGCGGTTCTTCATCACTGGGGAAAGCTGAGGTCCTGGACCCTCTCCGGGCATTTTCATGAAACCTGGATGCACGATCTGATTCATATTAATGAAGCCCTGTCGGGACTCCCCTTTGATGTGAGCTTCATCAGTTTCGAGGATCTTAAAAAGGGAGCTCTTGAAGATATTGATCTGATTATCAATGCAGGGTATGCCGGAAGCGCCTGGAGCGGAGGCTCGGACTGGAAAGACGATGACGTTGTGGAACGGCTCAGCCGCTGGGTCTACGAAGGGGGTGTCTTTCTGGGTGTGAACGAACCCTCCGCCGTTGAAGGTTATGATACCTTCTTCCGGATGGCTCCAGTTCTGGGAATTGATCTGGACAGGGGGGAAAGAGTCTGCCACGGCCGCTGGAATCTCGAAAGCGATCCTGTTCCCGGACTCATTCCTGCAAACAGCGAATTCAATGAAAAGAAAAACCTCTACTGTATCAGCGAAGAGGTTTGTATTCTGGAGCAGAAGGACGGCATTCCCCTATTTACAGTGAATGCTTTCGGAGAAGGGAAGGGTGTGTATCTCTCATCATTTACCTTCACCCGGGAGCATACCCGCCTCCTGAGCAATATTATCCTGCAGATGACATCCGGAAAGATGACTGGACCCTATCTGACGGATAACCTTTATACCGAATGCGCCTGGTATCCTGAGAACAGAACCCTGGTACTGATAAATAACAGCGGATCTGAGCAAGAGACTAAGGTTCAGACTGAATACGGTGAGATCAAAGCCCTGCTTGCTCACTACCAGACCGTTATCCATACCGTCTAAAAAACGGAATTCCTGTCGGGAAAAAGACCTCTCACGGCTCCCCTGCAGAGAATTCCTGTATTGAACTGCTGCATCCAATTGTAAGGAATCTGGAATATGAAGGAATATATCCTGTCACTGGATAAGGATTATAAAAAAATCACATCCGGAGAACTGAGTCTTTCCGGCAAGAATCCCGGGGGTGATGAAATCAGTTTTACCAACTATTTCATAACCCTGAAGGGAAGGCCTTTTATGGTTATCTGCGGGGAATTCCATTTCAGCAGATACGATCATCATCTCTGGGAAAAAGAGATTGTGAAAATGAAGATGAACGGGGTCAATGTTGTTTCGACCTACATCTTCTGGATTCACCATGAGGAAGTGCGGGGGGAATGGGAATGGACCGGCAGTAAAAACCTGAGGGCCTTCATTGAACTCTGCGGCAGACACGGTCTGTTTGTGATTATCCGCATCGGCCCCTTCAATCACGGAGAGGTCCGCAACGGAGGCTTCCCGGACTGGCTCTATGGAATGCCCTGTGAAATCAGAGGCAATGATGAAGAGTATCTGAAAATCGTTTCAGATCTTTACGGGGAGATCGGCCGTCAGGTTCAGGGGCTTCTGTACAAAGACGGAGGGCCCGTTATAGGAACCCAGCTGGAGAATGAACACAATCACTCGGCTGCCCTCTGGGCCCATACCGCCGGTGTGAATGAAAAGTGGTGTCCCACAGGATCAGACGGAGAGGAGCATCTGCTCCGCCTGAAGCAGATTGCCCTGGCTTCGGGAATTGATACGCCCCTTTTTACCTGTACCGGCTGGGGAGGGGCTTCCACTCCAGCAGGAGAAATGCTCCCCCTCTGGGGAGGTTATGCCTACTGGCCCTGGATTTATTATGAGAAAGACCGGGACCCTGGCGAAGAACATCCCGCCACCCCGGAATATATATTCCGGGACAAACACAATAACAGTATTCCCGAAAGCTATAATTTCAAACCAAAATACAGGCCCGAAGACTACCCCTATGCCTGCTGTGAAATGGGCGGCGGAATGACCCAGTTCTATAAACACCGCTTTGTCTTTGACTACAACAGCGTTCCGGCCATGACCCTTGTAAAGGCGGCGGAAGGCTGCAATTTCCTGGGGTATTATATGTTTCACGGCGGTTCCAATCCCCCGGGGAAAACAATCCCCCATACCAACGACAAGGCGACTCCCTGCATCTCCTACGATTTTGATGCCATGGTGGGGGAGTTCGGCCAGATCAGGGAATCCTACAGAAGGACCAAACTGCAGCACTATTTTTTCACCACCTTCGGTGAACAGTTCTGTAAAACAGGGACCATCCTCCCGGAGAATGCCTCTGCAATAAGCCCTGATGACTGTCAAACCCTCCGTTATGCCTGCCGCTCGGCAGAGGGGGCGGGGTTCCTTTTTATCAACAATTTCCAGGATCACAGGGAGATGCCTGCCAAAAAGGATGTCCTTATTGTTCTGCAGCGGGAAGGGGAGGCCCTGAAGATCCCCTCCCGGGGAACATTGAGCATTCCGAAAGACAGTTTCTGCCTCTACCCCTTCCATTTCTCCTTCGGCAGGGCTCATTTGAACTACGCCACGGCTCAGCTGATCACAAAAATGGAAGCCCAGGGGAAGGAATATTACTTCTTCTGCACTCCTTTTACAGACTCGGCAGAGTACAGCTTCAGGGCGGAAGGAATCAGCCGGATTTCAGGGAGCAGGATCGTCTCCACCGAGGGTGATGAAATTATTGTCACTGCGGGCCGGGAAAATCCGCTTTTTGAATTTGAGGATGAGGGGGGAAACTGTTTTGCTGTTTATACCCTCAGTGATGAGGAGAGTCTTAATTTCTGGAAAGCCCGGGTACAGGGTAGGGAGAGAGTCTTTCTTTCCGGCACTACGGTGATGCCTTTTGAAGATCATCTGAAGCTGGAGTCTGAAAACAATCCCTCCTTTTCACTGAAGGTTTTCCCGGATTTTCAGAGGATTCCGGAGTATTGCGGGACACCCGTAACCGTCGGGAAAGGGGATACACTGTTTTCCGAATACGTCTTCGCTGCGGAAAAAAAGGAAATTACTCCTGCTGTGAGACGGCTGTCTCCGGACAGGGCCGTCCTTACTTTTACACAAGAGATGTTTACCGGTGTCGAAGAGGTACTGCTGAAAATCCGCTACAGGGGTGATATGGGCCAGGCCTATATAGACGGCAAACTGATCCATGATAACTTCGGCAATGGAACGGAATGGGTCATCGGACTGACGGGACACAGGAACGATATTCTGGAAAAAGGACTCTTAATTTATATCTCCCCCCTTCAGACCGGCTTTCGGATAAATAGTCAGTCTGTTATGGCCGGCTGGAGCCGGGAAGCCGATGAGAGTCTGGGGGAAATCCTCAGTATTGAGGCGATTCCGGTATATTCATCAGAACTGCATAATGTTTAATAAGGTATCATACAGATATGTTTAGACGTGATTTCTGAAACATTTTGATTTTGTATGATCTTTCTCCGGTTTGTTCCAGTACGTTGTTCTTATTTTCAGAGCTAAGAGTAAAGTTTCTGAACTTTTCAGGAAGTAGCAGGACCGTTTCCAGAGTTTGTTCCGCTGTAATCTCCGAATCAAAAACGCCCTCTTCTGTGTTCCACTTAAAGGAGATTTTTCCTGAGGGTATTCTGAAATCCTCTATACAACCCTTTTTCCACTTTGAGGGAAGGGCCGGAAGCAGCTCCAGTCTTTCGGAGGATGTAAAAAGCAGCATTTCCTGTACTCCCGTCACCCAG
This sequence comes from Spirochaetales bacterium, assembly GCA_028532905.1. Classification (GTDB taxonomy): domain Bacteria; phylum Spirochaetota; class Spirochaetia; order DSM-2461; family DSM-2461; genus Oceanispirochaeta. Next base: position 8,101 of record JAQQAM010000232.1, on the reverse strand, counting down.
CCCATATTCGCATCTATCTGATATGGCGCTGCATCAAAGGGGAGGCAGATTCCCATATGCCTCCAGTCATTATGGGTTGTCATAAAATTGTTCATCACACAGGAACGTGACAGTAAATCCAGACATTCCAGTGCTTTATCACCTTCCTTCAGTCTTGCATATACCCCTGCCAGATAGGCCAGAGACCATCCGCTTTGTGCCGCAAGTCCTATATCCATCCTTTTGTAGGCTGACCTGGAAAATGCCTCAAACAGTTCTCTGTTGTCCTCTTTTCTAAACTCTTTACCGGGAAAAATGGGGTATATATGGGCCATATGTCTATGATTATCATTGTCATCAAAGTCCGGATGAATCCACTCTTTGACAGAACTATCCTCATTCAGTTCGTATTCAGGAAGTTTCATCAGCATAGAACTCCATTTTTCAATAGAGTCTTTATACATATCCGTTTCCCGGCAGCACTTTATAAGGTTGTTCAGGAGTTCTTTGCACACGGCAATATCCATAGTTGCATTTATTGTACTGGGAAGAGGGTGAGCCAGGTCTTCATAATCATCGGGGATATAGTTACCCGGTGAATTTTCTGGAGATACGGACGGGTAGAACATCAGCCTTCCGTTCTGATCCTCCACCAAAAAGTCTTCATAAAAAAGGGCCGCTTCCGCCATAAAGGGTATGGCAGTCTTTTTCAGGTAGGATATGTCTCCGCTGAATAGATAATACTCATAAAAAAACTGACTGATCCAGGCGGCACCTGCTGTCCAGTTCATAATGACAGGAACATTGACTGTTGCCAGACCAATTCCCGGAGATGTATAACCATGAACCGCAATTCCTCTGCAGCCGAAGAGTTTTGCTGCATTTTCCCGGGAATCTTTTATCAAGCCGTTATAGTAGGAAAGCAAAGATTGAAATGGCTCATTCAGCCCGCCCGTCAGAGCGTGAGAATAGATCATTTGAATATTTATATTCGACACATTATGGCAGAAAATCGGATTGTAGTCCCCGCACCACAGGCCGTATAAAGCACAGGGCGGTCTGTCCTTTCCTGTTGAAGATATAAACAGATACCTTCCGAAAGCCCACATCTTTTGAATCATAGCAGGATGGGTTTCTCCTTGATAAGCATAGAGCAGCAGTTCCTCATTAGACATGCCGGCATCAGATTTCTCCAGTTGAAAGGATGCTGAGTTAAACAGAGACCTATGTACTCTTTCATGTCTGTGGAATAAGTCATCATAACGGTAATCTTCCCAGGACAGTGCTTTTTTAATCTCTTCCCATTTTGTTTCTCTACGTCCCTTTACAAAAAGTTTGCCTAATATCAGAATCTTTTCAGCGTCGACGACAGTGATGCCCTTCGGAGTATTGCTGATTGTACCATCGGTCTGGATAATATTCAGTACCCCTCCAAAGTCCTGACCATCACTGTTTTCGGCAGCATAAAATATCAGATTCCCCTCACTCTTTGTTTCTGAACTTTTGTACAATTCATCATAGCTGACTCTGTTTTTATTCAGTACATCATCATTCAGAACTGTCTGGGAACTGGAAGAGTCCGGTTTGTGTGGTTCAATATCCACATCGTATGTAACAGATCCCGATTCGGCTGATATTTCCATTACAAGTAAATCATCGGCTCTGGAAGTGAAAAGTTTTCTGCAGTGAGATACTGAGTTTTCTTTCCACTCCACTTTGATTTCACCAGTTTCCATGTTCAGAGATCGTCTATAGTCGGAAAATCCGCTTGTTGTCTGTCTGCTTAAAAAAATGTCTGCAAATGGGAGAAACGAACCCAGGATGGAATTGTATCCATTTTCAGACAGAGCATCGCATATAATGGAATCAGCCTCTTTGTATCTCTTCTCGTCCATCAGTTTTCTGGTCTTTTTCAGTGCTGAACTCACATCCGGCAGAGGCTGTCTTTCTGTGCCATACCATAATTCACTGTGGTTCAGGAGTATTATTTCTCATTGAATACTTCCATAGACGCTTGCCCCGATAATGCCGTTTCCGGCAGGAAGGGCTTCTCTCCATCTATTACCCTGCCAGGAGGCAGGGGTTTTCAGCACTAGTGTGTTTTGATTCACTGTGTACTCCAAATAAATGTCAATTTTGTTCTTTGTATCATATGAGTCTTCAGCCTTTTACTGCGCCAGCTGTCAAACCGTCAATCATGTATCTTTGAGCAAAAACAAACAGAGTAAAAAGAGGGAGAATGGTTATTACAATATCTGCAAATACCAGATTCCACCTTGTCCCGTATGTTCCCTTGAATTTATAGAGAGTCAAAGGGAGAGCCCATTTATCCCCATTAACAAAAAACATGGGTATCATCACATCATTCCAGGCACCAACAAAGCAGAATATAAAGATGGTTGTTGTTACCGGTGTAAGCAGTGGGAATATAATCTGATAAAAGATTCGGATTGGGCTGCAACCTTCCAGAAATGCGGACTCATCAAGCTGTCTGGAAATTGTTTTCAGAAAGCCGGTATAAAGGAAAATACTGATCGGCAGTCCATATGCGGTAAATATAAGAATTAATCCTGTATAGGTATCAAGCAGATTCATTAATCTCAAAGACATATAAGTAGGTACAAAGGCCGGTGGAATAATCAGACCACAGATGAAAATATAATATACAATATTAGTTATTCTGTTCTGCCGTCTGCCAATGATAAAGGCTGCTAGGGATGAGAATAGAATTATAATAAGAGAAGAACAGGCGGCTTCCAGAACTCCATTGAAGAAAGCCCGAACAATCCCACCCTCCTGAAAAACAATGATGTAATTTTCGTAGTGGAGCTTGAAATTTTCAGGTAACCCGATTCCCAGAAGATTGGCTTCCGAAACAGACTTGAAGGAGTTCACCAGTATCAGCCATATAGGAACCAGGTAAATGACACTGATCAGCAGCATTATCAAAGTAGGGATTTTTCTTTTAATTTGTTTCACTGTCATCAGTATTCAACCTCCATTTTTCTTAATCTGGGAAGGATCAGCAGAGTAATCAGAAGAATTGTCAGGGTCATAACAAGACCCACTGCTGATGAATACCCCAGAAATCCATCAGAGAATGTTTTATACATAAAGGTGCCGATTACCTGAGTAGCATTTATGGGACCACCGTTTGTCGTTGCATAGACCTGGGCAAATACTTTCAGACCGAGAATCGTGGTCATAAGGAGACTGACATTTATGGAAGGCATTATCAGGGGAATGGTAATATTTTTCAGAGTGTGGATCAAATTGGCTCCGTCAATCTTGGCTGCATCATAGAAATCATCGGGAATGGATTTTATTCCCGCCAGAAAAATAACCATGCTGTACCCTGTCCACTGCCAAATCTCCATTGCACAAATAGCTGTCATGGCGTATTTAATATCTACCAGCCAGCGTTTAGCCAGTACATCAAGGCCAATTTGACGCAGAAAAGTATTGAGTATACCGGTTTCAGGATTATAAATTGCCACAAATGTTACAGCGACAACCAGAGTACTTATTGTGACGGGAATAAAAAGAACCGCACGGATAAAATCATTAGGTTTTGACTGTTTGTGTATTCCCAGAGCAAACAACAAACCCAGAATGTTTTTTAACACAGTTGTCAGAACCGCAAAATACAGAGTGTTGATAACAGCCTTTTTAAATGCATCTTCATTAATCAGTCTTCTGAAATTATCCAGTCCATTAAACTTTATGGAATAGAGGTCAAATATGGTCCAGTTGGTAAAAGCAAAATAGAAAGAGGATATATTGGGTATGATAAAAAAAAGAGAGAACACAGTCAGTGCGGGAATCATGTATCTCATCGGATACAAATGGGAAAGATTGTATTTATTTTTCATGATTGTTTCTTATGGAGATATTTTCTGACCTGATCCGTTTTTTGAATCAGGTCAGATATTTTATGGTCGGGAACAGTCATCCGGCGGATAAACTGCTCCCTGTTTTATTCTTTGTCTTGCCGCTTATTAAAAACCGGAAAGACCCTTTGCTTTTGCATCCTGAGAATACTTTTTATACCAGGCCTCAACAGCTTTTTCTGCAGGCAGTCCGGCAAAGAGAGACTGCACCTGAAGATTAAAATCTCCCCACAGAGGATTCAGCAGAAGTTCACCGTTAAAGGGATTGTTACTCCAGTCACTTAAGGGAGTGATTGTTTCGGAATATGTTCTCATTTCCTTGTTCCAGCTGTTTGCAGGAAGGTCAAAACCCATATCATCATAAGGCATAGCGCCGGGAACCACAGAGTAATACTCTTTCATTACAGGCTCGGAAATCATTACATTGATAAAATCCTGGGCTTTATCGATATTCTCTGATGATTTGGGCACAGAGATAAACAGGGCTGAAGGATTGGTCAGAACCATTCCGTCTTTTTCATCGTCCCAAAGAGGTGTTGTTGTCATACCAAGATCATCAATTTTATCAGGATAGGCTTTTGAAATATTTCCGTAGGAACCGTCAATCATACACATGAATGCTGCTGTTCCTTCTGCAACGGCTTTCTCTCCGTCTGCCTGCATTGTAGACATGTAGTTATCATTTACATATCCCATCTCAACAAGGGCAGCTGCATTTTTCCAGAACTGAACCAGTTCAGGGATATCCTGAGGTTTCATTTCATTTCTGGAGAGTTTTCTGGTGATGTCCATATTATTTGAGTAGTAGCCTGTCAGAGAGGAGAGTAGAAAAATCTGAGCTGTCCAGTTTTCTCCATTGGGCACAACAATCGGTGTGACTCCGGTCTTTTTAATAGCTTCACAGGCAGCGGTAAACTCGCTGAAATCCTTCATGGGCAGGGAGACTCCCGCTTTTTTCAGAACTTCCTTGTTGTAGATTAAACCGAAGTTGCTCTGGCCGCTGAAGGGTACTTTTACGAGAGCTCCGTCTGAGGGACGGATACTGGACGGTTTTGTAACACTTGTAATTTTGGAGGCCCAGGGGCCGTCAAGGGGTGCATAAAATTCTGCAGGCATAACATTCAGACCATATGAGCAGATGAAAATATCCCCGGCATTTCCTGTCGCCAGTTTAGTTCTCAGTACATTCTCGAACTGATCACCGGGATATTGACTGATATTCAGTTTGATTCCGCTCATTTCCTGAGCTTTGTTCAGGGCATTGGTAAAACCATCATTACCGGATATATAGGTCGCATCAATAAGAAGTTCCAGTGTCACCTCTTTGTCCATTGAATTATCATTTTTGCTGCCTTCATCCTGATTACCATTAGCAAAAATCGAAGCGGCAAGGAATGCCAGCAGTGTTATTAAAGTGATGTATTTTTTTGTCACAGCACAATACTCCTTTGTCTATTCATTATTGAAAGCTTTCATGATTATGGTAAGACAGGTTTTTACAGACGTACATGGACTCATTTTAATCCCGTATGGATTATTTTTTTTGCAGCTGATAGAAATCCGTAGAGAGGATTTCCTGTGATACAATGATCCGAAATTATATCGGGGACTCACAATGCTGAACAAACTGCATTTCCATACAAGAGTATTTATTTTTTATTCCCTCCTGGCTTCTGTCATAATTATAACTCTGTCATCCGCATTTTATCTGTATATCTTTTCCTATGTGAAGCAGGATTCCAGACAGTATTTCATTCAGACCGTTGATACGGTTGCCATGAATATTGACCGCCTGACTGAAGGTCTGGATGCCATGTCAACTCAGTTGATTGCCAGTGAAGAGCTGCAGAGTCTTTCCAGAAATATAAAAAATTCTATAAAGAGTAATCCTGGATATTTGAATACAAACCTCGAGGAGAAAAGGGGATTACAGGCTATTTTCCTGTCCATTAATAGTCCCGTAGACAAGGTCAGAAAGATCAGTCTTTTTTTTACTTCCCGGGATTTTGTCTCCATCGGCGGACATATTGTTGAATACAAAGACGGTTTACCGGAACCGGTATATTCCCGTTGGAACTCTTTTTTTGAGACTCAGGAACTTTATTTTAAGATACTCCCTCCTACAGAAGCCGGTGAGGATGGAATGTTCAGTTCTCCCCTTACATTCTCTCTGATTCGTCCTGTATTGGATACCTACTCGAACTTCAAAACTCTCGGGATTCTTGAGTTACAGCAGGACTACTCAAAAATTGAACAAATATGCAGCATTTATGATGAAAAAAATGAATATGAACTCTATATCATTGATGGAACAGACGTTATTTATCCTCTGAATGTAGATGAAAATAAAAAATTATCTCTTTATTCAAACTATATTGAAAACCATTCTCCCCGTGAAATTTTTGCCTATGACAATGAAATGACTCGGCGGAAGGAAATTATATGCTATTCCACACTTGAGCATTCTTCCTGGAATGTCATTCTTGTTCAGCCCCGCTCAGCTTTTATGAAACCTATTCATAATATTCTGAAACTGGTTTTACTGCTTTGTTCTCTATTTATGATTCTTACAATTATTGTGATATTTGTGATTACAAGATCCCTAACCCGGCCAATAAAAGAGTTGAGAGAATCGGTGAAGCGGGTTTCTTTTGAAAATCCCAGTATTGATGTACTATCCCATCATGATGAAATTGAGGAGCTGAAGGATACATTTAATGAAATGATACTTCAGCTGCAGGAATCGGCTCATAAAATTATCCACTCCAGAAGCAGTGAACTGAATGCCCATTTTTTAGCTCTGCAGGCGCAGATCAATCCTCACTTTCTTTACAATTCAATAATGTCTATCAGTGCCGCCGGACAGGAAGACGGCAGCAGGAAAGTTCAAACCATGTGTTCCCAGTTAGGTGACCTCTTTCGTTATATTGCTTCAACGGATGAGTACAGGGATATACCGGTCACTGTTCAGGATGAAATTATTCATGCTGAAAACTACCTTGATTTTATGAAGTGGAGGTATGAAGACCGTCTTGAGTTCAGTATTGATTTTCCGGAATCCATGCTGATGATTCCTGTGCCGAAACTGATTCTTCAGCCTGTACTGGAAAACAGTATCTCTCATGGATTTAAAAGAGTCCGGCCTCCCATCAGGCTTTCAGTAAAAGGCAGGCTCAACAATAAGCGCTGGAGCATAGTTATTGCCGATAATGGAGGCGGTTTTGACAATGAATCCCTGGATAATCTGAAAAAACAGATGCAGATGATCGACAAAAGTATTCTGGATGGAGAGTTTAAAAATGATTTCAAAATCGGAGGAATGGCTCTGGTAAATATCTACAGCCGTTTAAAACTTCAATATGAGGATAATGCTCTTTTACACATTGAGAATCCGGCAGAGGGAGGCGCTCAGATTATTATCGGAGGGGCCGTACAGTTGAACCATAATCCTGATAACAGGGAAGAGTGAAAATGATCAGAGTTGTTGTTATTGATGATGAACCATTTCTGTTGAGAAATATCAAACAGAGTATCGAGCAGGCCGATCCGGACTACAGGATTGTAGGTGAAGCTTATGACGGTGAGGAGGCTCTTCATATCATAAAAACCGCAAAGCCGGATGTCATATTTACTGATATCAGAATGCCCGTAATGGATGGGCTTGAACTGATTACCGAGTTGAAAAAAAATGAAACAGAAGCCGAGATAATCATTTTAAGCGGATATAAAGAATTTGATTATGCCAAAAAGGCCATGAAACTCGGGGTTTCCGATTATTTGCTGAAGCCTATAAATCCCGTATCACTTGAAAATCTGTTATCAGAAATTAAAATGAAACTGAAGGCTGGAAAAAAGTCTCAACAGACTTTATGGCTTCGAAATCAGGTAAAGTATGCAGCAGCCAGGAGGGGACATGAAAATGATTTCCTTTCTTTATTCGGCGAATACAAATATTTTCATTTATTTCTTCTGTGTATCGGGCCCTATCACACAGTAACGGGATATTCTGTCGGGAATCCCCGCTTCTCTGATCCGGATGAGATTATAGGTACTACAGTATCTGAACTGATAAGAGAGGATGAGGATTTCTGGATTGCAGATGGGGCAATGAGTAATGAAAGAGTACTGTTATTCGGATCAAAAGCCTTCAGCTTTCAGAAAGGCCGCTTGGAAAACCTGTCATTTCAATTGAATACAGTACTAGAGGAAATCATTCCCCCCATAACGGTAGT
>JAQQAM010000231.1 GCA_028532905.1 Spirochaetales bacterium | reverse complement strand
GTACTTATGAAACAGTTTATTCAGGTAGGAATGGGAAATATTGAACTGGCTGCAGATAAATCCCACTGACAGATCATCTGAAAGATGCTGTCTGACATAACTAATGATCTTATTAAAGGACTCTTCACTTCCTATGCACTGGGGCATTCTGTCAATGGAAGAACCCAGAAGTCTGAAAACAGACAGAAACCCCTTCAACAGTTCAGGATAAGAGCTGATATCCCCGAGAATATCATCCAGCATAATCTCGCTTTTCATTAGAAGGCAGTTTCTGTCGGGCACATTAACTGACAAATGATTGATTAACTGGGAAAACTCAAGTTCTATCTGCTTTAAAGGCATTTTCCTTCTGCTGCATTTATCAAGCCATTTCTCAAGTATGAGCCCAATCTTTTCTATTTCATTTCGGACCAGTAAATGCTCCATTTCGGATCTGCTGACAGAACTGATTGCTACAGGAGCATTGATTTCAACCTGACTGCAGTGTTCATAGTAGATTTTCGAAGCACCCAGTATGGTTCTCTCTCTCAGAATGGCAAAAAGTTTATTCAAAGCAGACGGCAGACGTTGCAGAGTGATTCCCAGATTGATAATAGCTGTATAATAAGAACAGTTCTCCAGAGAGTCTCCAAAATCTCTTACAATCTCCCTGAAACGGCTGTAGTGAATCTTATCCTTTTCACAGAGTAAGTAGTATTCATTTCTGTCTCTTCCATTGTAGAGATAGATATCCTGTTTTTCCTCTGGCAGGAGTACGTCCACAAGAACATCCTTAAGCTCATGAGGAAGGGAATAGCTGGTTTTTTCATGGTATTTATGGTGCAGTCCGTTCAGGCGCAAAACAGATAAATGAACCTTAATCAAGCGCTCTGGTTTCTTGCCTGGCATCGATTCTTCTGATAAATAAGAGCGGTAGAAATCATAGTTTTTCAAATACCGGGAGTCATCAAGACCAGCCTTCATTTCATCCATCATGTCTTTGAATTTCCGGATATTCACCGGTTTTAAAAGATACTGTACAACCCTGTGCTTCATCGCCTCACGGGCATATTCAAACTCCTGATACCCGCTGAGAATAATCGTCCGGATTTCCGGATACCTCTCCCTGACCTTAGCGGCCAGTTCCAGTCCGTCACAGCGGGGCATTCTGATATCCGTGATAAGAACATCCACAGGATTTTCCTTTAATTTCTCAAAGGCATCCAAGCCGTCTTCCGCTTCGGCAATGACTGTGAAATCGGGACACCATCTGACAATGGTACTTTTTAGGTGCCTCATGGCTGCCGGTTCATCTTCTGCAATCATCACATTATATATCACTGCTCTGCACTCCTGATGCTTATACGGATATGTATGCCGCCGGATGCTCTGTTTTCAATACTGAAGTCCAGAAGATCTCTGAAATACAGATAGAGCCTCAGGTATGTATTAACAATACCCAGCCCGCCAAGGTTGAGCTCCACCAGCTCGTCTTTCAGGGAGATACGGCCTCTGATCTCTCTGATATCTTTGAGAATACTCTTCAGTTTATCCTCTTCCATCCCCGGTCCGTTATCCTCAATCTCAAGAAACCAGCCTCCTTTGGAATCGAGGTCGCCCCTGACAGTTATTTCAAGCACTCCGGGAGTTCCCTCAAATCCGTACTCTATACTGTTTTCAATCAGGGGCTGCAGAATGATTTTCGGAATCTGACTTTGAACTATACGGTCACTGACCTCAAAACTGTATTCCAGTTTATGCTCATAGCGCAGTTTCTGAAGCTTCAGATAATATTCGGCATGTTCAATTTCCTGTCCGATTGTGGAGTCCCGGTCCAGTGTAGAGGTGGAATAGCGGAGCATGGAGGCAATCTGGTCACAGACATCACAGATTTTTGTATTATCCGATTCAGCTCCCATACTGGAAATCACATTCAGAACATTGAAGAGAAAATGGGGATTTACCTGAGCCTGGAGAGAGTCAAAATTAGCCTGAATCTTAAGGGAATGGGATATAATTTCTCTCTGTACGGATTCATTGAGACGTTTCTGCAGATGGGCAAAGGCAAAATTCAACTCTTCAATCTCGTTATGACTGCTTTTCAGATCCACCGACCGGGGCAGAGATCCCAGGTCAAGGGCTTCAATATGTTTTGTCAGCTTTTCAAGCGGGCCGGTCATCTGGAGGGTAAAAAACCGTATAACCAGAACAGAAACAACAAGGAGGAGCAGCAGTACGGCCGAAAACAGTGTAATAAATCTGTTCAGTGAAGTCAGAGCGTCTTTCCTGGACTCTCGAAGTGTAATGGCAACAGCCGATTTGGGAGCTTTAATACGGACAATCAGGTCATCCTCCTGTTCATCGGCCATTGACTTGTCAAACAGGACAGCTCCTTCATCTGTCACGGCAGTAACAGAAACATGAAGTCCCTCAGGGACAGAAAGAATGCTCTCAATCAGACTATAGGGATTCTGAACTTCTATATATCCCAGAACCTCACCCTTCTGCTGCCCCACAACAGCCCTTAACACAGAAAAAACAGCAGGCTGAACATCTCTGTTCCAGTGATCCGGAAAGGGGCCTGTAATCAGGATTTTTCCATTTTTCTGTTTACACTCCTGTAGTACGGAGCTGGATTCAATCCATTGTTTTTTAAAATTCTTGTCCGGTTCGGGACCAAAATTATTGGTAAAGAAATCCCCCTGATTGTTGTATACCGCCACACGGTGAAAGTCGCGGATCAGGGAATAGCGGTACAGCAGTTTCTCTACCGAATGCTGTGCTTCCATAAGAGCATTCTTGTTCTCCGGCAGATTCCTGTCATAATAATGGAGGGTTGCCATAGCCGGCATAAACTCCCAGAGAGAGACCAGATCCACTGAAACAAAATCCATTGTGGAAACAACCGTATCCAGCTGACTGGCCATCTGGATACAGCGGTATTCCAGGTCTTTATTCAGTCTCTCCAATCTGTCCGAATAGATACTGATCACATAGGCCAGACTGAGGATGAGTATAAGACCGCTGATCAACAGGGAATAGACCAGAATCAGACGCTTCTGAAAGCTATGGTTAATCATACATCATTCACAATATACCAGCTTACCGAACTTTGCAGTATCTATTTTCTAGATAAGGCTCTGTTTAAAACTGTGACTCCCCGAACCAAGGTTTTTCTGACTGCCGTCACCGGGCAGGATCAGAGCCGCCTGTGCATTGACAGGAACCTCAACAGTACAGCTGAACTCATCATTTCTGATTTCCCAGGAGATGGAGGCTTTACCATAGGGAGTAAGGATCTCTGCCTCTGCAGAATCAATACCTCCTCCCGGTTTGGGAGCGAAGAGGATTCTTTTATAGCCCGGGGCATCCTCATCCGTATTGATTCCTGCAAGATCACTGTACATCCAGGCCCCCACGGAGCCGTAGGCATAATGGTTGAAGG
>JAQQAM010000230.1 GCA_028532905.1 Spirochaetales bacterium | reverse complement strand
AGGGGTGGAGAAGTATTCGAAACCTTCCATTACAGCGATTTCTCCGGCACAAAGATACTTTTCCGGAGACTCTTTCAGTGTATTTATAAATTTTGATTCTGATCTGCTTTTCATCGTATTTCCTTTGAACATGACACGTGTCACATATATTGATGATTGGATGATATGACACGTGTCATATTTAGTCAATACCGTTCTCAGTCATAAAGCTAGGATTGCCAACCCCATAATCATATCTTACAATAAAGTCATGAGGATCAGTGAGAGGCAGCATACTATAATCAAAGACTCTGTCCGTGAAGCATTCGGCAGTCATTCGCGGGTTCTTTTGTTCGGTTCCAGAGTCGATGATAATAGAAAAGGGGGAGATATTGATCTTCTAGTCTGTTCTACTCTTTCCGGTGTGCATGCTGCTGAATCTAAGATAAAAGCTTTAACCCGCATGATGAGATTTATGGGAGACAGAAAGATAGATCTGATCACAACTTCAATGGATGAACAGGATGAAAGGGTTGTCGTTCGTGAAGCTCTGGAAAAAGGAATAGAACTGTGACAGACAGGTGGAAGTCCGATTATCTGCAATCAGTCGAGGAGTGCCGCAGGCATGTTGGTTGTCTGGAAAGGTCCCTGACTTTACTGACCTTCTTTCCTCTGGATATAAACAGCTATCACCAGCTTACTGAGGAACAAATTGAGCATATTGATCAGATGATCTATCGTTTTATGAAGTTACAGGATTCGATGGGTAGAAAACTTTTTCCTTCCCTTTTTCAAATACTTGAGCCTGAAAAGACTGATATTCCTTTTCTTGATAAATTATCTCATCTTGAGAAAATCTCAGTAATAGATAGTGCCGATGACTGGCTGGAATACAGAGTCCTGAGGAATAACCTGGCTCATGAATACCCTGACAGGGAAGAAGAGATGATAACAAACCTCAACCTTCTGGTAGAAAGATTACCTTCCTTTCTTACAATCTATTCCGGATCTGTTCAATTTGCACGGGATAGATCTCTTCTTTAAAAGAAAAAAAACGCATATAGAGGCTGATATTTGGACGAACTGTACAAAATGATACTGGTGGATGATGAGGATGAAGTCCGGGGACGAATCTCCTCAAAAATCTCTGAAGAGAGCGGTTTCCAGGTTGTGGCCAGTGCCGGGAACGGTTCGGATGCCCTGGACCTGATTGAAAAACACAATCCCCATGTTGTTCTCACAGATATCAAGATGCCCTTTGTGGACGGTATTGAGCTGGCCCGCCTGATCAAACGGGACTTTCCAACGGTACGGGTAGCCTTTATCACCGGGTATGACGAGTTTGAATACGCCCGGGAAGCGGTGGAACTCCACATCACCAGTTATCTGACCAAGCCGGTGACCCAGGGGGATATTTCCCGGTTTCTGGATAAGCTGAAGATTGAGCTGGATAACGAGTTCAAGGAGAAATACAACCTGGAGATTCTCCGCAGGCGGTACGAACAGAGTCTCCCTCTGATTATTGATAACTACTTCACATCCTATCTGGTCACCACCCAGAGCGGGCGGAGCGAAGATATCGAGAATCTCAAGCAACACGGTATCTCCCTGGATGACAAGAAGTTTATTCTGGGATTTGTGCAGACCGAGAGGGGCGAGAACCACAGGGATGTGGTGGAGTATGAAAAACTCAAGCTTTCGGTACGCTCTGTGATCCAGTCTATCCTGGAACGGCATGAATACAATTTTTACAGTTTTCATTTCAATAACGGTATAGTACTGGTCATCAAGGAAAACAGCCTCAACTTTATGAGAAAAGTGGACTCCGTATTCTATGAAATGGTGAAAATGGTGGAGCAGTACCTGGCGGTCTCCATAGATATCGGAGCAAGCAATCTTCATCAGAGTTTCGGAGAGCTGCGTATTGCCTATGACGAGGCAGAGCAGGCTCTGGGTTTCAGCCGCTTTCTGAATGCCGGCCGTATTGTCTATATTGATCAGCTGGAACATGACCGTCCTAAAATGCTCACCTTAAGCGATACGGACATCAACGATATGATTCACAGTATGAAGTACGGGACGGATCTGGAAATCCGCAATGTTATGGAAACCCTGAAGCTCAATGCCCTGCGGGACAGCAAGGAGTTAACCAGTTTCCGCCCCTACAGCATCACCATGGTGAATGTACTGGTCAACTTTTCCGCCTCTGTGGGTGTCAGCCTGGATGAGATGCTGGGAGAAGATATTCTGGAAGTTATGAGCCGGTTCCGGAACCTGGAGCAGATGTTCGACTGGGTTCTGTCGGTGATCCTCAAACTGCGGGAGCACAATCTTAAAAACAAGATGACCAATTCCCAGCGGATGCTGGACAATGCCATTAACTATATGGAAAAGCATTATGCCGATTCCAGGATTTCCATGGAATCTGTGTGTGATGAAATGGGGATCTCCGTCTCCTACCTAAGTCTTCTGTTCAAGAAAGAAAAGCAGAGTACATTTGTGAAATACCTGACCTCCATCCGCCTGGAGAAGGCGAAGGAGCTGCTGGGAATGACCAGTGAAAAAATAATCGATATCGCAGGAAAATGCGGCTACAATGAGGTGTATTATTTCAGCCACAGTTTCAAAAAGTATACGGGAGTGTCCCCCAAAAAGTACCGTGAAGAAGTCAATCATACCTGATCTGTCCATCGGACAGAATATTCTTATATCCACTCTTGCTATTGTTGCTTCAGTCCTGACACTGATGGGGCTGATCTTCTATACCTTTTTTTCTCTGAGCACCGATGCTCTGATGGAGAGTCAGACCCGGGAAATCAACAAACAGATTGTATTGAATTATGAGAGTTATATTGACTCTCTGATTGAAACGGCCAACTATATCCAGTCCATCTCCATGAACCTGGATTTGACCGATTCCCGGGATCATCTTCAGGATATCTATACGATTAACAGGGACAGTAAAAAGGATGTGGCGTCCATTTACCTTTTTGACCGGAAAGGCCACCGCCTACTGGGAGGGTCAGCTTCAAGGGTGCAGCATGATCTGGTAAACAGGGAGATCTGGTTTATCAATGCCCTGCGGGATGAGCAGTTCTACCACTTTTCTCCGCCTCAGATACTGACTCCCCTGGGGGACAGTGAAGAGGTCATTGCGGTCAGCAAACTGGTGGATTATCTGGACGGCGGAATTCAGAAAAAGGGTGTCCTCCTGCTGGAGCTGAATTTCCGTTCCATACGGGATCTGGGGAAACAGACTAATCTGGGGATCGGCGGCCATATTCTCATTCTCAATGATGATGATTCCCTTGTCTACTCTTCCACGAAAGGAGAGCTGCTGGCTCTGGAAAGCCTGTCCATGGCCAGAAACCGGATTCTCGGAGGATTCAAGGCGGAGCTGAACGGTCTGGCCATGTACGGGAATATCAACACCCTCTCCCAGACCCGCTGGCGAATTGTGACGGTCAGTAATATTGATGATATAAGCCGGACTCAAAGGCAGATTTTTCTCATACTTATGAGTATTCTCTTTCTCAGTCTCGGCATTACCACCTTTGTGGCTTTTCTTATTTCCAGACGGATTTCCCGTCCTCTGCAGGAGCTGGAGAAATGTATGCTCCGGATAGAGCAGGGGGACTTCAATACCCGTGTCGAGGTGTCGGGACAGAAAGAGATTGTGCTGGTGGCCAAATCGTTTAATGATATGATCCATGAGATTAACACCCTTATGGACCGGGTGGTATCGGAACAGCGGGAAAAGCGGAAAACCGAGCTTGTGGCCCTGCAGAATCAGATAAATCCCCATTTTCTGTATAACACCCTCGACTCCATTGTCTGGCTGGCGGAAAATGAGAAAAGCGAGGATGTGATTACTACTGTTGTGGCTCTGGCCCGTTTTTTTCGGATCAGTATTTCCAAAGGCAAGAATTTTATTTCTGTCCGGAATGAGATTGCCCATATCCGGAACTACCTGACCATTCAGAAAATCCGTTATATCGGAAAGTTCGAGTACGAATTTGAAATAGATAAAGACATCTATGATTACAAGGTTATGAAACTCATCCTGCAGCCTCTTGTTGAAAATGCCATTTACCATGGTGTGGGAGAGGAGACCGGACTCATTACCATCCGGGGCCGGAAGGAGGATCAGTTCCTGATTTTTGAAGTGGAGAATACGGGTTACGGAATCCCTGAAGAGAGAATCCAGCAGATCTACAGAATCCTCAGGGGAGAAGAGGAAGGTCAGAGTGTGGGACTCAGGAATGTCTACCAGAGGCTGAAGCTCTATTACGGTGATGATGCGGAACTGATTATCAGCAGTGAACTGGATGAAATGACCAATATCAGACTTGTGATTCCCACAGGACCCCAGGAGGACGCTCATGAATAAGATTAATCATTTCATTCTCTGCTGTCTCTTCCTGTTGAGCCTGGGCTCCTGCCGCTCCGAAACAAAGCAGGTGGATATGCTGCTTTATAATCAGGATGACCTTTTTATCAACAGTTTTTACCGTCAGATTGTCGCCATGGCGGAAGACAGCGTCAACCTAACGGTTCATGATGCCCGGAATTCCCAGATCCTTCAGAATGAGACCCTGGAACTCCGTCTCAGGGAGGGATCGGATCTGATGCTCATAAATCCTGTGGACAGGCTGGGAGCCTATTCGGTGATAAAAAGGCTCCGTTCGGAGAATATTCCGGTAATTTACTTTAACCGTCAGCCTCTTCATAAAGACCTGCTTCTCTGGGAGCAGTCCTGGTATGTGGGAGCCCGGGCAGAGCAGTCCGGACAGATGCAGGCGGATCTTGTGATGGATCTTTTCGGAGGAGATCCGGAAAACCTGAATGAGTATGACCGGAATGGAGACGGGAAGATACAGACAGTTATACTGAAGGGAGAGCAGGGACACCAGGATGCGGAGATTCGTACTTCTGAAGTCGTCGGCTCTTTTCGGAGAAACGGTTTCAAACTGGATATTCTTGTCACAGAAGTGGCCAACTGGGACCGGAATGAAGCCTATGAAAAAATGGGAGAGATTCTGAAAAACTTCGGCGACGACATTGAGCTGATTCTATCCAACAATGATGCCATGGCTCTGGGAGCCATCAGCCGGATGAGGCAGAGCGGCGTGTTTACCGACAGCAACGGAAACGGCCGGATCGACCGGATGGATGAAGGGTGGATTCCCGTTCTGGGAATTGACGGTATCGAACAGGCTGTCGAGCAGATCCAGGCCGGATATCTTTACGGAACAGTTGAAAACGATTCAGCATCCATGGCCCGTGCCATTGCGGCTTTGAGCCAGGCCGTGCTGGAGGAGACTCCTTTATCGGACCTCCCATTCCCCGTTGAGGATGACAAGTATATCTGGATCGACTACCAGCCCTTCATAATGGAAAATTAACTGAAAAAAAACATATCTTTTAGAAAATCTTATAAAAAGCATAGAAAATAGCGCATTGTGCTCTCCCGAATCGGTGCTACTCTGGATATACACATATGATATTTAGTTATATCAAAGGAGTAAATTTTTTATGAAAAAGACTATTCTTTTCGCTCTCATCATTATGATGGTTATGCCTCTTGCCGGTCTGTTCGCTGAAGGACAGAAAGACAGCGATGCTGTTGTTATCGGTGCTAACATCTACAGCTTCCAGGACGGATTCATGAATGCTGTAATGAAACCGACTCTTGAAAGCTATGCTGCTGAAAGAGGAGCTGAAATCCAGATTGTTGACTCTGAAGGACAGCAAGCTATTCTGAACAACCAGGTAGACATTTTCATCACCAAGGGTGTTGATGTTCTGGCTATTAACCTGGTAGACCCCGCGTCTGCTCAGGCTATCATCGACAAAGCGAAAAAAGCTGATATTCCCCTCGTTCTGTTCAACAAAGAAGCTCCCACTGAAGTACGCAACAGTGTAATGGCTTCCTACGACAAGGTATGGTACGTAGGTACCGACTCTGCTGAGTCCGGAATTATCCAGGGACAGATGATGGTTGCCGACTGGAAAGCCAGACCCGAGTATGACAAAAACGGAGATGGAAAAGTACAGTATGTAATGCTGAAAGGCGAGCCCGGACATCCCGATGCAGAAGCCAGAACCAGAGAGTCTGTAAAAGCTTTCACAGACGCCGGAATCGGTGTTGAACAGCTTGCTCTTGAAGCTGACCCCAACTGGTCTGTACAGCACGGTGCTGATAAAATGGCTGCATGGCTGACTTCTTCTTTCGCCAAAGACATTGAACTGGTAATCTGTAACAACGACAACATGGCTTTCGGTGCCATCACCGCTATGAAGGCTGCCGGTGTTAGACTTCCCATCTACTCTGTAGATGCTCTGGAGCAGGCTCTGACTCACATTTCTGAAGGCGAGCTGGACGGAACAGTTCTGAATGACGGTGTCAACCAGGCAAAAGCCACTATTGATCTGGCTATCAATGCTGCTATGGGTAAAGACGTAGTTGAAGGAACTTCCTGGAAACTTACTTCTGACGGTTCAAAGGCTGTTCGTGTTGCTTATGTAGGAGTTACTCCTGCCAACTATATGGACTTCCAGTAAGAATTGGTAAATCCTGATATTTAGGATTATGATAGTTGCAGAGGCACTTCGGTGCTTCTGCAATTTTTTCGTCTGCCTGAAATTATCCATGCTTACTTTGCATAACGTTATTATCAAGTCTGAGACTGTAGAGAGGTGATTCTTTTGCAAGAAGAATATTTATTGAAAATCAAGGATGTTAACAAATCATTCTCAGGGGTTCAGGTCCTGAAGAATGTCTGTCTCAATGTCCGTCCCGGTACGGTTCATTCCCTGATGGGTGAAAACGGAGCCGGTAAATCCACCCTGATGAAATGCCTCTTCGGTATTTACAGACAGGATTCGGGACAGTTCTTTCTGGGCGGAGAAGAGT
Source organism: Spirochaetales bacterium (assembly GCA_028532905.1). Classification (GTDB taxonomy): domain Bacteria; phylum Spirochaetota; class Spirochaetia; order DSM-2461; family DSM-2461; genus Oceanispirochaeta. The sequence continues at coordinate 6,524 of JAQQAM010000230.1, read as the reverse complement.
TCAACTTCCAGGATCCCAAACATGCCCTGGAAAACGGCGTCTCCATGGTGCATCAGGAACTGAACCAGGTGGTCCAGCGGACCATCATCGACAATATCTGGCTGGGACGGTACCCGGTTAAAAAAGTATTTGTCGACGAAAAGAAAATGTACAAGGATACAAAAGCCCTGTTTGACCGACTGGATATCCATCTGGATCCCCGGACCCGTCTGGACAAGCTTTCCGTATCACAGCGTCAGATGGTGGAAATTGCCAAGGCTGTCTCCTACGATGCCAAGATCATCGTTCTGGACGAGCCCACTTCCTCCCTGACCGATCACGAAGTGAAAATGCTTTTCGACATCATTGCCCGTCTGAAGAAAGAGGGTGTCGGAATTGTCTATATATCCCATAAAATGGAAGAGATTTTTGAAATTTCCGATGAAGTAACCGTTCTGCGGGACGGAACCTATATCGGTACAGAGAATATCAAAGATCTGACCATGGAAAAAATTGTAAACATGATGGTCGGGCGGGATCTGGAAGACCGTTTCCCTGAAAAAACCAATGTTCCCGGTGATGTCCACATGGAGGTGAAAAACCTCTCCACCAAGTACAAACCCCTGGTCAAAGATGTGAGTTTTGAACTCCGCAAGGGTGAGATTCTCGGCGTGGCCGGTCTGGTTGGTGCAGGACGGACCGAAATGGTGGAGGCTCTCTTCGGAGCCAGAACCAAAACTTCGGGAGAGATCTTTATTGACGGTAAGAAAATCGACAATGGAGATCCCCACAAGGCAATCAACAACCGTTTTGCTCTTCTGACGGAAGAGCGCCGGGAAACAGGCATCTATCCGGTAGCGGATATCACCTTCAACTCCACCATCGCCAATGTACAGGCCTATAAGAATAAAGCCGGTTTTCTGACTGATCACAAGATGAAGGAAGACACTGACCAGCAGATTAAAAATATGCGGATCAAGACTCCCGGAAGAAAGGAACAGATCAGAGCGCTGTCCGGAGGAAACCAGCAGAAGGTTATTATCGGCCGCTGGCTTCTGACCAATCCGGATATTCTTCTTCTGGACGAGCCCACAAGAGGTATCGATGTGGGAGCCAAATTTGAAATCTACCAGCTTATCATCGACCTGGCCAACAGCGGCAAGTCGGTTATCATGGTGTCTTCCGAAATGCCCGAACTGCTGGGTGTGACCAACAGAATCATGGTTATGAGCAACGGATATGTGTCCGGGATTGTGAACACAGAAGAAACCACACAGACCGAGATTTTCAATCTCGCTGCCAAATATCTGAATAATACTAAAGAGGCTGAAGTATGAGTACCTTAACCGACAAGCTCTTCAAACGCACAAAAGACGAATGGAAAGAGCTTCTGATCAATAATGCGATTATTATCGTAATTTTCGCCATTATCGCGGTGGTTGTGATCCGCGAACCGTCCTTCGTATCGGTGGCTGTTTTCCGGAACATTCTGACCCAGTCTTCAGTTCGTCTGATTCTGGCCTTCGGAGTTGCAGGCATCATTATCCTTCAGGGGACTGACCTGTCTCTGGGACGATTTGTAGGATTTGCTTCCGTACTGTCCGCGTCATTGCTGCAGAGACCTGACTACCCTTCACGGTTTTATCCCGAGATGGCTCAGCTGCCCCTCTTTGTACCCCTTCTTGTGGCCATTGCAGGTTGTGTGCTGTTCTCCGCCATTAACGGATGGGTTGTTGCCAAGTTCAAGATTCACCCCTTTTTGGCCACCATGGGTATGATGATTACCCTCTACGGTATTCTGTCCATTTATTTTGCTTCCGGAGCTCCCGGTCCCCAGCCTATCGGCGGACACGATGAGCGTTATGTACAGCTGGTTAACGGCCAGACTCTGGGCGTTCCCAACCTGGTAATTTTTGCCACAATTGTATCTGTTATCATATGGGTTATCTGGAACAAGACCACCTTCGGTAAGAATATGTATGCCGTTGGAGGCAACCCGGAAGCGGCTAATGTTTCGGGTGTAAATGTTATGAAGACCACCATCCTTGTCTATGTTCTGGCAGGGGTTCTGTATGGAATCGGAGGTTACCTGGAAGCCGCCCGTATCGGATCGGCCAATAACGGTACCGGATTCGGTTATGAGCTGGATGCTATTGCCGCCTGTGTTGTCGGGGGTATCTCCTTCTCCGGTGGTGTGGGTAAGGTTTCCGGAGCCATTACAGGTGTTCTGATGTTTACCATCATCTCCTATGGAATGACCTTTATCGGTTTGGACCAGTACTACCAGTACATCATCAAGGGTATCCTGATTGTTGTGGCTGTATCACTGGATACGAAGAAGTATCTGAAGAAAGTCTGATTCTTCCGGATTCTTTTCTGATTTTAATGAGCCTTCCTGTATCGGGAAGGCTTTTTTTGTAGATATCAAAGGCTATTAAGGTTATTATTTTTGATGTATTACCAGCTTTTCTCAAGGAGCCCCATTTATGAATCTTGTCAAAGAGCAGTCTGCATCTGTTAAAAATGAAAAAGCCATCAAACTGGAAGCGGAAGAGTATAAGTTTATTGAGAATGTGGAAAAAGCCATCAATCCGGCAGAGGTCAGCAACCTCTATTTCTTTCAGGGATTCAGAAAATATATCCCCAATTTTCTCTTTAAAGCCCTTCTGGACCGGACATCCAGAAAGACACCGCGCATGGGATTTGTCATTGATCCCTACTGTCTGTTCCACTTTTTTAAACTGAAGGATATCGACGCCGCTCAGGCCATGCTTCCCGAGCGCTATGAGCTGACAAAGGCCTGTATTTTTGACGGCGACGAGCCCCAGTACTATTTTGGTATGGGGACATTCAATACAAAAGCCAGTACTTTCTGGGGTGTGAGGCAGGAAATGTATCTCATCGCCCGGGACAGGGAAACCGGCCTGCTGTCCTGGATCTTTATCGATATTATCAGCAATACCCTGATCTCCCTCCCCACAGTGGGGGTCGCCAGTCCCAACAGTAATTCGGCTATGTATACCACCAACGGCCGGGGAGATATTTTCATGGATATCCGGGAAGCGAAATCAGACCGTCGCTTTCAGTGTACCGGGAATGTGAGAAACGGTGAGATGAGAGCTCTGGAGCAGAATCTCTGGTTGATGGGGAACACTTCCATTGCTCACAGTAAAAAGCTGGGCGGCAGCATCTATGAAGAGCCTTTTGCCGTTGTGTTTGATCCGGATCTGGTCAAAGAGGCTCTGGATATTCCTGTTGAAGATATTCAGGTCAAAATAAATACTCTTTTTCCGGGACTGGCTGAAGCCGAGCTGCATAAAGTCGCCTGTTTTCCCTATTCTCAGCACTATGTGGCAGACAGCCCAGGCTGTCGAACCTATGTAAAGGACAGAGCAGATATGATTGAGAAATACAGGGATCTGGCAGCTCAGGATGGAATCCCCACATATTCCACCAAAGGAATTAGAACTCTGTTTTTCGGGGGGATTATTTTCACTAGCTGTGCGGCCGTCTGGTTGCTGCTGATGCAGATCCTTGGACTTTAAGGGTAATTGCAGTTATAGTGTAGATAACTGGATAAAATATGACAAAAGAAGAAAATCGTGAATTTGTAAAAAAAGTGGAACAGCTGGTGCAGCCTGAAGATGTGAATGCCATCAGCTTTCTGGGAGATGCCAATAAAATATTCCCCCTCTCTGTTCAGCAGGCCATGGTGCGCCAGGGCAATAAGAAGGGCGGTTATATGGGATTTATCGTAGAGCCCTACTGTTTCTTTCTGGCCTACGAGATTACCGATGAAGACAGGGCATTACAGTATCTGCCCCCTGATTATGAGCTGGTTCCCATAAAATTATTTGAAGATGAGCCCGAGCGGAACCTTTTGATTGTCGGTACCTTTTCCGCCAGAACCTCTGCGTTTACCGGTGTGAGGAGCGAGTTTTATCTGATTGCCAGAAATAAAAAGACTGCTGTCCCCGCCTGGATGATTATCGGCTATGAAACCAATACGAACTCCTACGACCCCGGCCACGGTTTTACCGGATACAGCATCAAGGATTCCCTGTTTACTACAACTCCCTATGGTGAACTCTTGGTCCATCTGAACTCCAAAGAAAAGGGTATCGGCCTTTCGGCCCGGGCCCAGATCAAGGATGCTCCCTTTAAACCCCTGGGGACGAAACTGTGGCTGGACTGTAATTTTCATACAGACTATGCCAGTGAGCTCAAAGGGGATGAAGAGAGTATATTCAGTCTGGTCTTTGATCCGGTCACCATGAAGGAAGCCCTGTATATTGCTCCCGAAGATGTACAGGTGGACTGTATGAATTACTTCAATGACATCATTGATATTTCGGCGCCGGTAACCACCCTGTGTTTCCCCTACAGTCAGCATTATTTTATTGAGAGTCTGAATCCCAGACGTCACAGCAATACAGAAGAACTGGAAGAAACGGTTCAGGATTTTCTGAAGATGGAAGAGCTGCCGACGATGAAGGCCGAACAGATCAAAAAACCCCTTTTCAGGGGCATTCTGATTTCAATGGCTGTGAACACGGCTCTTATTGCAGGACTGATTATCGCTCTGATTCTCAAGTGATCAGAACTCCGTATCCCTAGAGTCCGGCCAGTCTCCGGCTTGTCTCCATAACAGCTGGGACTCTGTCCCGGTCAATGGCATGGGGAGCCGGCAGTTCTTCGGTTGTCAGACTGTAGAAGATTCCGCTCCGGTCTGCCTCTTCCGGGGAGAGCCCCAGGTAATAAAGGGCCGTACCGGCGATATTGGCTGGTCTGGCATGAGGGGTAATCTTTTTACGCTTGTAATTCAGGTACTTTTCATCGTTGTCATCGCCAATTTGGGTGGCTACATTGCCGGGGTGCATGGCAATAATGGTAACCCCGCTGTTTCTGAAGTAATCATCAAAGGCCAGCATGCTCAGCAGCTGGGCTGTCTTGGCGGCGCCATAGCTGGCGAGTCCGGTAAAGCGGTGTTTATCCCATTTCAGATCATCCAGATGAACTCCGGCCAGAGCAAAGCGGTGTCCTTCAGAGTTTACATAGATCAGCCTTCCCTTTCCACGGGTTCTATAGGCTTCCTTCATCATATCCACCATCACAAAGGATGCCAGATGGTTTACCTGAAAAACGGATTCAATGCCGTCGGAAGTCTCTTCATACTTTGTATGGAAGATGCCTGCATTATGGATAAAAATATCCGGCAGAACTTCAGAGTCCAGAATCTCCTGTGTCACTGTCTTTACCTGATTCAGGTTTGTAAAATCAGCAATTTTATAGTCTGCTTCTATAGTGAACTGTTCTTTCAGTTCTTTGCAAAGAGCTTCTGATTTCTCTTTATTTCTGTTGATCAACAGAAGGCGGGCACCCATACGGGCATAGGCCAGTGCCGCTTCCTTTCCGATCCCCGCGGTGGCTCCGGTGATGGCCACAGACATCCCGTCACAGCGCTCAGGCCAGACCAGAGGATCTTTTTTTTCATTCCGGAACATCTGGATCATGTCTTTTACTTTGTACTGTTTAAGGTATTGAATCATGGCATCACCCGAACTTTTTCTTCATAAAACGGCGGTATCTCTTATGCATAAAGGGGATGTTGTCAAAGATGTCTCCCCACAGGTCGTAATAATCCCTCTGCTCCATGATCTTACCGTCTTCCAGGGTGAGCCTGCTGGAACCGTAAACGGAAGAAGAGGGGTACTTTTTATAGGCAATGATCATTTCCCATTCCATGTAAATTCTGTTTTCCACCATGGCCGAGGAGTGAATCAGAAAGGAGAGGTTCTTGGATCGGCCGGTGAGTCTTTCGGTCATGGCTGTAAACTCTTCAATGCCGCGGATCTCCTGAATGCAGTCCTTGAAGAAGATATTCTCATGATAATAGGGCAGTATATGGGACCAGTCCACCTTGCCCTGGTCTGTGTAGATGGATGTCCAGAGCCGGATAAACTGATCCAGGTCCTCTATCTTATGTGTCTCCATGGGGCGCTCCGTAGTGTGGGATATTGTGTCAGTATACAGATCAATCTGATGGTCCGACACCTATAGCATAACAGGAACCCCCCTGTTTTGCATGGAAAAAAGGAAAAAGCCATTTTCCCGGATGAATCCCTGAATCTATTCGAAGATGTGGATTCTTCCTTTGTCGGAATCAAAACCGGAATCTCCTACCAGCAGTTTTGTTCCGTTGAAGACCACAGATGATCCAAAACTACTGCTGGTCGTCGGATCTTCTGGTTGAATCGTTCTGTCCAATTTAAAAGAAGTGCCCGAATAGCTGTACAAAGCAACTGCCTTCCAGTTTTTAAAGGGAACTGCAAGCCAGTTATCGCATAGAGCCAGAGTCTGGCCTGTAAAACCACCACTCAGCAGGGATTGAGGCTCCAGAATCTCCTGCTCTATCCATATGGAGCCGGATACTGTGTAGACATACACTCCGCCTTTACCAGATTTCCTCTTGGGGGCTCCAATAAAGACCATACCCTCTGTCAGGGCGATAGAGGTCCCGAACGCATCACCCTGTTCGCCGTCTG
>JAQQAM010000229.1 GCA_028532905.1 Spirochaetales bacterium | reverse complement strand
AGACAGATCCTATTTGTTTATTTGTTATTTGATCAGATAATTAGTTGAATTATGTTTAATGCAGTTCACAATAACTTCAGGATTTCGTTCATTAGTGAGCATGATTACCGAATAGTAGGAGATTTGGGAATTCGCCTTAATATATTTTAACAGATCAATTCCTTTTACGGTTCCTAAATTGTAATCCAGAATAATGCAGTCAGGTCGGAGATTTTCTATCCGGTCAAGAACATTATCCTGACCATCGCTATAGTATATTTCATATTCATCAGCAATATATCTTTTCAGAATGATGAAATCATTCTCATTATCATCAACAATGAGAACTGTATTTTTCTTCTTTGATTCAACCATGGCGGACACCTTGAAAAGATTTCATTTGATAATCTAAATTCTAGTTCACAGTGACAGAAATGCAACAGCTTCCTTGTAAATGAATCTCAGGAGGTCGGATTACTTCCCTATTTTTTTGAACCAGTCCTCATTTCCGTACAGGTCTCTGGCACATTCAGGGCATATGCCGTGGCTGAACTGGGTGTTGGCTTTTTTTTCGAAATAGGCTTCCAGATTTTCCCAATACCCTTGGTCATCTCTGATTTTTTTACATCGTGCACAGATTGGAATCAGCTCGTTCAGGGCTTTGATTTCCTGCAAAGCCTCCTTAAGTTCTTTGATTACTTTGTCTTTTTCCCGTTCTGATTCTTTCCGTCTGGAAATATCTCTAACCGATCCAAGGATTTCCACTGGTGATCCGATATCGTTGTAAATCAGGCAGGCATTAATTTCCCCTGTAATAATCCGGCCATCCTTCCGTACAAGTTCCAGTTCCATGAGAATGGGGTCTCTTCTTCTTTCATGAAATGCCGCTTCCAGATTTTTTTTTTGAATATCATAGGATTCATTTGTAAGGATATCCCGGGAATGAAGCTTCAGACATTCCTCCTGGCTGTATCCCAGTATGGGATGGGCTGATGGGCTGGCATAAATATACCGCTCTGTTAAAAGATCAATTCTGTAAATGACATCAGCAGTTTTATTGGCAATGAACTTATATTTTTCTTCGCTCAAACGCATAGCCAGTTCTGTTGATTTCTCTTTAGTAATATCCCGTGAAAAAATGGCGACCATGGAGACATTTCCTGAATCGTCCAGAATAGGATATACATTATTATCCAGTACCAATGAATCCTGTCGATCCTCCTGCCTGCAGGGTTTTCCGGACTTGAGGACTTCATCCAGAATATCCCTCCTGGAAATGGCCAGATCGGGAGGAAGAAAATCGAACATATTTGTGCCGGTCAGTTCTTCCCTGCTTTTGCCAAGACGATTCAAAAGGTTTTCATTCATGGTAAGGAACATACCGTTCCGGTCCACCAGAGAAACTGCGTCAGAATTAGCCTCGATAAGAGCCCTCGACATTTTTTCACTGGCTTTAAGAAGTCTCTCTTTCTCTTTTTGGGATGTTATATCCTCCAGAGAGATAATAATGATCCCTTCCTCATTCCGGTTCAACAATCCTGTAGAAATTTTGATCCAGACTGTTTCTCTCCGGCCCTCTGGGGAGACAGATTCCATTTGAGCTTCAATTCCTGTGATATCAGTTTTATTCTGAATCGTCGTTTTAATCGTCTCCCGAATTTTACAGCTGCGGCATTTCTCAGTGGTGCCGCAACCGTTGGGACTGTTTAATGCGTTGATACAGCGGAGAATATCTCCCAGCTGTTGCCCGATAACATTACCCTGTATCAGCCGGGACAGAGAGCGTGCCTTGTCATTAACAAAAGAGATGGAGTAATTTTTATCCAGTATATATATGGCGATGGGGATCTTGCTGAAAACCTCTTCCAGCTCTTTGTTTAAGGAAACTAATCCTGACATAATTTAATTCTCGGGAATAATCTGTAAGATATCAAGTTATCCGGGAAACCGGCAGAAAATGAGTGCCCCCTGGTTTCCCGGATATATTATCAACTCATATAAGACTTCAGCGCCTTTACAGAATTAACAACATTCTCTTCACCGAAGACTTCCAGTGTGGTATAACCGTCATAGCCGATCCCCTGCAGGGCCCGGACAACACTCTTCACATCAATAACACCCTCTCCGATGGCAATGGGAGCCATACCGCAGCCGAACAGTTTACCCCGGTCTTCCTCCATATCCGCCGGAAGATCCTTCCAGTGTACATGCTCGATCCTGTTGCCGAATCGTTTGACATATTCCAGGGGATCTCCTCCCCCCAGCCAGCTGTTCCCCGTATCCAGGCAGATCCCCACACTCTCCTTGTGTCCCAGCTTATCCAGGAGTTCTTCCATGGCATCAATATTGTCTGTCACTTCTCCGTGGGGTTCAATCAGGAGTTTCACACCCAGCTCTTCCGCCCAGAGGACGGGGGTATAGAGTTTTTCAACGGTAAGAAAGAGTTTCTCCTTGAAGGAAAGATTGTGGCCGAACTCGGTTTTAGGATCTCCTTCTGTGGTGATCACATGTTTAATCCCCATATAAGAGGCCAGCTGTACGGCTTTGATGATTTCATAGGTACTGAACAGATCAGGGCTCTCAGGATCCAGAAGATTGGCATGGGCACAGACACTGGTGAGAGTGATGCCTGCCTCTTCTGCCATGGCTCTGACCTTTCCCGGATGACTGTCCAGACTCAGAGACGGATTAAAGCCGAACTCCACCCCCAGGGACCCGCCGTTATGGCTGTCTGTTATATCCGCATAATCAATTCCCATGGCCTTGATGGCTTTTAACTGATTGGGCATGGTGCCGAAAGGCTCCACTGCTGCAAAACATCCGAATTTCATTGCATTACCTCCGCTTTTTTTACCCATCCTACCCCTGAACAGTCCCGGATGCTTCCACAGGTTTTTATTGAAAAAATGTACAATCGGGTCCCTTTCCGACCCCTATCCAACCCTTTTTGTATCCTAATTGATTTGACAGCAGCCGGAGACTGACAATATGATTGTGACTGTAATGGAAACTGTTGTATTCAATGATCTGAAAAGTAAAATATACCCTGATTCCTGCATCCCTCTTAAGGAGGCGGCTGAACTGGGAGATATCGATTTAATTGCAATTGGCAGAGGAAATTATCCGGGTGAAAAGCTGAGGGAGAACGATCTTAAGGGCATCAGAAGCATCGGTTTCTGGAATGCCAGAAAAGAGCAGAAATTCGGCCTGCCGACTCATCAGAATGAGGGGATCGAGTTTACCCTTTGTGAAGCCGGTCATGTTTCGTTCAACTGTGAAGGAAAACAGAAAGAACTGGGCTCCAGTATGATGGCCATTACCCGCCCCTGGCAGCCCCATCAGCTGGGAGATCCCCATATAGAGATCTGCAGTCTCCACTGGCTGATTCTGGATGTGGGAGTCCGCCGGCCTCATCAGGGGTGGAACTGGCCGGAGTGGATCATCCTCAATGAGGAAGATCTCTCATTTCTGACCCGGATACTGAGGGAAAATGAGGCTCCCGTGTGGCAGGCAAAGCCGGAAACAGCAGCCATATTCAAGAAAATCACATCAGAAATCAGGAACTACGGCAACCCGGGCAGCTCCTCTTCCATAAAACTGCTGATCAACGAACTGCTGCTGAACATCTTCCTGACCCTTCAGGCTCAGAAACCCCGTCTGGATACGGAACTGATCAGTAATGAGCGGAATGTAAGGCTCTTCCTGAAGGAACTGGAGAAGCTTCTGAGCTACCAGTGGACCAGTGAGAGTATGGCAGACTACTGTCACCTCAAATCTACCCGTTTTATTCATTACTGCAAAAAATTGACCAATATGTCCCCTATCCAGTACCTTCAGTTTCTGAGAATACAGGAGGCGAAAAAGCAGCTTCAATCCACTGACTCCTCCATCACGGACATAGCTTTTGACTGCGGTTTTTCCTCCAGTCAGTACTTCAACAGGATATTCCGGAAGTATACGGATATGAGTCCCCGGGACTACCGGAATGCCGACTCTGTATCTCCATAAAAAAGGACGGCCTTTTCAGACCGTCCCTGTTAATAGATCCTGCTGCAGACTGATTAGAAATCGGACAGATTGTCTTTGTTCACAGGCAGATAGGGGATAAAAATATAATCATCCACAGATTCACCATTGGCAATCTTCACAGCCACATCAATGGACATTCGACCCTGACCGGCAGCATCCTGAAAAACTGTTCCCATAAGTCTGTCATCGGCAATGGCAGATTTGGCATCGGTGGTTGCATCAATACCGTAAACCTTGATCTTGTCACTGAGTCCGGCATTTTCGATAGCCATCAGGGCTCCCATGGCCATGTTGTCGTTCTGTGCTGCCACAATATCGAAGTTCTGACCGGCCTGGAGCCAGTTTTCCATCAGATCAAGGGCTTCGGCTCTCTGCCAGTTGGCAGTCTGCTCAACAACAACCTCAAGATCCGTTCCGGCAAAAGCGTCCATGAGACCTTCTTTCCGTCCAATCTGGGCATCATGACCGATGGGTCCCTGAATCAAAGCGACCTTACCGCTTTTTCCGTTATCTGCAATGATCATTTCTCCCTGGATTTTTCCTGATTCAGGAGCATCGGAACCGACATAGGTGACACATTTGTCCTGATTCTTAACAACGGAAACCAGTGTAAAAATGGGGATGCCGGCTTTGACAGCCTTATCCACAGCAGGGGCACAACCGTCCAGTGAGATGGGATTCATAATAATAACATCCACATTCTGGGCAATCAGATTTTCCACCTGGGCCACCTGCTTTTCCGCTTTGGCTTCACCATCGAGAATAGACAGCTTCACACCCAGCTCTTTGGCCCGCTCTTCCATGGCACCGGTGACGATACGGATATAGGTGTCATTCATACCCTGCATTGTTGCACCGACACGAATAGTATCACTACCCTCTTTCTGTCCTTCAGCAAACACAGCTGTTACCGCCATCAGAAGTACCAGGATAAACGATGTAATTTTTCTCATTTCAGACTCCTTTAACAATTCTCTCGGTTGAAAGTTATCAACCTTTTTTTATATAAACTGATACTTTAAGCGGAAAGACTCTAACCGGTTCTTTCCTCCCTCCGCAAAAAAGCAATCAGTTATTCCCTTTATTTCTTGACCGCATATCGATATAAACAGCCAGGATGATAATGCTACCCTTTACAATCTGCTGCCAGTAGGAAGGGACATTGATCATATCCAGTCCATTGCTGATAACCTGAATCATCAGGGCACCGATGATGGTTCCCGTCAGTTTGCCCATGCCTCCGGTTGTACTGGTTCCCCCGATAACAGCAGCGGCAATGGCATCCAGCTCGTAGCCCTGTCCGGCAATGGGAGATCCCACCACTGTTCTGGAACTGAGAAGAAGCCCCCCGAATCCCGCCAGGGCACCGGCCAGCATATAGACAATGACCTTGATTCTGTTCACATTCAGACCGGAAACATGAGAGGCTGTTTCATTCCCGCCCACCGCATAGATATGACGGCCGAATCTCATTTTGGTCAGGATGAACTGAAAGACGGCAAACATCAGGGCAAACAGGACAATCAGAATGGGAATGCCCAGAAACTCGCTGTTTGCCAGAGAAATATATTCGTCCGACAGATCAATCACCTGCATCCCGTCACAGGCCAGAAGAGCCAGGCCTCTGCCGATGGTCATTGTCCCCAGAGTGACGATGAAAGGGGGAATTTTACCATAGGCCGTAAGCACGCCATTGGCCATTCCAAAAACAAGTCCTGTCACAAGGGCAACCAGAACCGGAACAATCAGGGGATACTCTCCGGGATGTCCGAAATGAGCGGCCATAACCCCTGCCACAGCCACAACGGCTCCGGGAGACAAATCCAGACCGCCGCTGATCAGCACGATTGTTGCTCCAATGGCGATTATGCCGATGATGGAGACCTGATTCAGTACATTGATAATATTCTTGACCGTGAAAAAGTACGGCGACAGAATGGCCAGCACAACACACAGCAGAACAAAAGCTATATAGATTCCGAATTTAGATGTTTTTCCAATTATTGTTGAAAGATTCAATTTCCTACTCCTCCAGACACTGGCCGGTTGCCATGTGCATGATACATTCCTGAGTGAAGTCCTTACGGTCCAGTTCTCCGGTAATTCTGCCTTCGTGCATTACCAGAACCCTGTCACACATGCCGATGATTTCAGGCAGCTCTGATGAAATCAGGATGATTCCTTTTCCCTGGCAGGCCAGCCGGCAGATCAGTTTGTGGATTTCCGCCTTGGCAGCCACATCGATTCCCCGGGTCGGCTCATCCATAATGAGGATATCCGGGTTATTGAGCAGCCATTTTCCGATGACCACTTTCTGCTGATTCCCGCCGCTAAGAGTGCTGACAAGCTGTCCGTCTCCGGCGGTTTTGATAATCAATTTTTCAATCTGCTCCTGAATGGATTTGCTTTCCGAGCGCTCCTGCATAATCTGACCGAACAAAGCGTAATCCTTCAGAGTTGTGAGGGTAAGGTTGCGCCCCACAGACATCTTCAGGACCAGACCGACTTCTTTGCGGTCTTCTGATACAATAGCCAGTCCGTTTTCAATGGCATCCGACGGTTTTTCTATTCTGATTTCTTTGCCTTCTTTGAAAATAGTGCCCCTGCTTTTCTTTCTGATTCCGAAAAGGGTTTCCACGAGCTCGGTTCGTCCCGCGCCCATCAGCCCGGAGATTCCCAGGATTTCCCCTTTCTTCAGTTCAAAGGAAAGGTTCTCGAACACATCAGGGAGACTGATTTCATCGACTTTGAGAATAGTCTCTCCAATGGGACAGTCTGTTTTGGGGAAGATATCCTTGATTTCCCGTCCCACCATGAGAGAGATCAGCCTGGACCGCTCCAGACCTTCTATCCGGCAGGTATCCACATACTCTCCATCCCGGAAGACTGTGATTCTGTCCCCTATTTCAAAGATTTCATCCATTTTATGGGAAATATAGATAATTCCCGTTCCCTCGGCTTTCAGCTGACGGATGATACGGAACAGATTATCCACTTCCTGTTCTGTGATGGCAGATGTGGGCTCATCCATAATGATGATGTCCGAATCCCATGAAGTGGCTTTGGCAATCTCAACCATCTGCATTTCTGCCACACTGAGATCATTCATCAGACTCCAGGGATTGATTTCAATTCTCAGTTTTTCAAACAGACTCGTTGTCCATGATTCCAGTTTTTTCCGGTCCACTGTCCCGACAAAGGTCAGGGGTTCCCGTCCCAGATAGATATTTTCAGCTACCGCGAGATGGGGAATGGGCATCAGCTCCTGATGAATCATACTGATTCCGGCATGAATGGAATCGGAAGGATGATGGAAATCAACTTCCCGGCCTTTCAGATCAATACTCCCCTCATCTTTGGTGTAAATACCGGCCAGTACTTTCATAAGAGTGGATTTTCCGGCTCCGTTCTCACCCATCAGAACATGGACTTCCCCTGCTTCCAGAGCAAACTGCACATTGTTCAGGGCTTTCACACCGGGGAAGGACTTGCTGATTCCTTCCATTTTCAGAATGCATTTATCCTTTACCATAGGCGGTCTATCTCTTCTCTCACGATTTTGCACCAGGCAGTAATATTCCCGGGATTATGACCAAGTGTGTGATTATCCTTCATCAGGACTTCCACCACACCCCCTTTGACAGCCTTTAGCTCCTCCCTGATAGAGGCTCTGACACCCTCTACATCCATCCGGGGCTGCGCCAGATCGGCAGGATTGGGTTTCATCGAGATAATATACTCTCCTCCCAGAAGTTCCCGGGAAGCGTCTCTGTCAGCCCAGGGGGATATGGAAACCCTCCGGAGGCGGGGTATGGTTTTTACATAGTCCCAGCGTTTATCAATGGGTTCACAGCAGCCGTAGCAGTTCAGGCCAAACCGGTCCAGAATAGGCAGCTGATAGGGAAGAATAAACTCGTTGAACATGGCCGGATCAATGCCGACGGTTTCCTGACTTTCTGCAAACCCCCACATATCCTGACAGCGGACCTGATCCGGATTGAACTCTGCTCCCGGAAGCTCTTTTGTCCAGCCGAAACCGCCGGAACCGACATAGCTGCCTTCTGTATTCAGAGAAAGCAGACCGTGACTCTCCAGATAATCCAGTTTTTTGAGGGTACCATCCCTTAAAAAGGCCATCAGACGATGCACCCATTCGGGATTGAGGTACAGATCCATCATCAGATTCTCAAGACCTCTCAGATTGATAAAGTCCCAGGTCATTCCCAGAGTCCACCACCAGATTCCTTTCCGGCGGACCTTCAGAATATCCCCGAAAATCTGCTGAGCATATTCCAGAGTTTTATCAGACTCTTCTGTATCCAGTCGGATTTCAGGAAAACGGAGATTTTCAAAATCTCTCTCGTACTCTTCTATAGGTGTTTTCCAGGTGTAGCTTCCCCCGTCTTCTCCGCCTATTTTTTCCTCATGCAGTCCCCAGCCGGTATCATCATAACTCCAGGGAACATTGAAATAATTCTCAATGACCTTGTCATCTCCCATTTCGGTTCCCCAGAAAATTTCTTTTCTCAGGTGCATTTCCCAGACCCGGGCCAGGGGATCACTGCAGAGCATCTGATCCTGTGTAATGATTTCATTCCAGCCGTTCTCAGGATCCGCAAAAATAAGGGGTCTTGTCTCTTCCAGATCATTATGAGCGGTCCAGAGAGCCGCTTTCTCCGCCTCCTGGGGATGAGCCGCCAGCTCGGCGACTTTTAAAGCCAGTTCGCGCAGTACTGATATCTCCGCATCAGTGAAATTCAG
This sequence comes from Spirochaetales bacterium, assembly GCA_028532905.1. Taxonomy (GTDB): domain Bacteria; phylum Spirochaetota; class Spirochaetia; order DSM-2461; family DSM-2461; genus Oceanispirochaeta. The sequence goes on along the minus strand of JAQQAM010000229.1, from coordinate 28,915 downwards.
TTTTGTATCGATGCCGCGGACTGTGCTCAATCCGGCAGCCGTCTGTTCCATGGAAGGATCTTTCACCTTTTCTGCATGTGCCATATTTTCCCTTATCAACAATTCCGTTTTTTTTGTACTTTTTTGTTTACAAGATTATTGTCTCTCGACTTCATCCATATGTCAAGTTAATTAATTAACATTCTTAACTATCTAAAAAACAGAGAGCCGATCAAACGTATTATTCCTTACTATAAAAGCAATTACAAAAATATAAACCTAATAATAATCAGGTGAGAGAAGAGAATGTCTGTTTAAAATATTCTTCCGCCAGAAGCCAGGTGGCTCCGATAACGCTTCTGTTTTTACCCAGCATGGAGAGGCGGATATCCAGTTCCTCATCCCTCAGAAGAGGTGATAATTCCCTGATCTGCCGCTTGAGAGATTTAAGAAAAAAGTTGCCGGCCTGGGAGTAAACGCCCTGAATAATGATACTCTCGGGATCATAACTGAGCTGCAGGTTTGTCAGTCCGATGGCAAACCAGTAGGCCAGATCATCCATCAGTTCCATGGCAAGGGGATCACCGTTGTTTGCTGCACTGAATATATCATAGATATGCAGCCCCTCGGGGGTTGTATTTCTGAATATCTCCGATTCCCGGGAGGATTCATGAGCCTTAGTCGCCATGTTTTTAATCCTGTCTGCCGTTACCATAGCTTCAAAACAGCCATGACCGCCGCAGGCGCAGAGCTCTCCTCCGGGATTTATAATCATATGTCCGATTTCCCCGGCCAGATAGTGAATCCCCCGCTTAATCTCATTCTTGGACATGATTCCGGCCACAAGCCCCACACCGGCCTCTATAACAATAAGATTTCTTGAATCCTTGTTTCTTCCTGTTATCCGCTCCGACAGAATCTGATATCTGATCTGATTGTCCACAAGAACCGGTATATCCGTATTCAGAGCTGTTCTCAGTCCCGTTCTGAAATCAGCATGCTTTCCCCAGTTATGAAAATGGGGGGCATGAAAGGTAATACCCGCTTCATGATCGGTTGCCCCATGAGATCCGACGGCAATTCCTGTCAGGCTGTCCATATCTGTGATTCCCTGTGCCAGCCTTCTGCAGCAATCTGCTAGAAGAGTTATGGTGTCTTCAAAACTGATGGTGCTGTCAATGTCACTGGAGACGGTTTTCAGTATCCTGCTCTTCAGATCAGTGATTACACCGTAGAGCTCATTGGGAAAAATATGAAAGGCAATACTGTAGCTTCGATCCGCATTGAGGCGGTACAGCATTGGTTTTCTGCCCCCCTCATCAGAAGACTCCCCTTTTCCCTCATTGAGAATAAAGCTCTCCTGCTCCAGAGAATCGAGGATTTTCATAATTGTGGGTTTACTCAGATTAATCCTGCTTTGAATATCTGAAGCAGATAAAAGTTCTGATGATTTGAATAACTCCAGAACCCTTGTTGTATTATCTTTCCTGAGTGTTTTTGGTTTGCTGCCTTTCTGCCGGTTCATATACTACCTTTTTTAGCATAGGAATCCGGAAGATTCATGTCAAGAAACTATTTATAAACTTTATTTACTATCAACTCCTCATTCTGCCCTTACAGGAGTGATTCTATAAACAGTTCCGCCGGGTATGGGACTTTTCCTTTTTTCTCCCTTCAGTTTTCACAATTTAATCTACACAATCCTGACATAAAGTTTTGACATTTTTCATGTACTCTCCGGTATAAATATACTGCCTGCTTAAAATAATTGAGGTAAATAATTGAATAACACACTGACTGAGACGGAAAATTATACATCAACAGACATCCTGAGATTCCTGATCCCCTCCCTGCTGGGAGCCTTTATATTTCTGTTTCCCCTTTCTATTGACGGGAGTATGACCATTCCCCTGGGAGTCCTGATTGACAGCATAAGGGCGGGCATTGAGAGCTTCGGCCTTCAGCTTGTGGGAATAACCGTTCTCCTTTCTGCCGCGGGATCAATTCTGACTCGGATATTCAAGCCGGATCTTATACTCAAACATCCTCTTCTGAAGATACTTTTTGACAATAATACGCCGACTTTCATTCTCAAACTGACGGCAGCTGCCGTAACGGCGGCCCTTTTTCTGAACCTCACCGGGGGGGTTTTTGATCTGATTGTTCATGATGATACGGGATTTCTGATGATGGACCTGGGAATTACCCTGTATGCCACCTTTCTGGTGGTTGTCTTTGTACTGCCCCTGATTTCCGATTACGGACTGATGGATTTCACAGGGACCGTTTTCCGCCGCCTGATCCACCCTCTTTTCCGCCTGCCCGGCCGTTCGGCTGTGGATCTGATCTCCTCCTGGGTAGGAGGTAATGCAGCGGGTATTCTGGTTACAATCCGGCAGTATGAGTCCGGCTTCTATACCGCAAGAGAGGCGGTAACCATATCCACCATGTTCTCAGTGGTGTCCCTCCCCTTCTGTCTGGTGATTGCCAACACACTGGGTGTGGGACATCTGTTTGCACCCCTCTACGGGATTCTGATTCTGGTGGGAGTTCTGACCACCATAGTGATGGTGCGCATTCCCCCCATCTCCCGGATCGACAACAGCAGGTATAAAGGAAAAAAGCAGAGAAACAGTGAGGAGATTCCCGGGAATATGAGCAGTCTCCGCTGGGGATTTCACTGTGCCATGGATAATGCCCGCCGGGCAGGCTCTGTGAAAGAGATACTCAAAGAGGGTTCCAAAGGGACTCTGGACCTGATATTCAATGTGATTCCCATGGTCATTGCCATAGGAACAGCCGGGCTGGTTCTGGCAGAACACACCCCCCTGTTTCAGTGGATCTCCACCCCCTTCTTCTGGTATCTGAATGTTCTGGGAGTGGATGAAGCCGCTGCAGCGGCTCCAACCATGGTGGTGGGGTTCACGGATATGTTTCTTCCGGCCATTATCGGTTCATCCATTGCATCTGTGGAAACAAGATTTATCATAGCCGTTGTGTCTCTGGTTCAGATTATCTATCTGTCGGAGATGGCGGCAGTTCTGCTGGCCTCCAGTATTCCGATAAAGCTGAAAGATCTGATTGTGATTTTTGTTATCAAGACAGTGATTGCCCTTCCTCTGACAGTGCTGTTTACCAGGCTGCTGGGACTGACGGGGTTATTCGGCTGAAGATTCACCCTGATTCCCGCACCAGCAGCTCGGGGCATCTGCCCCCTGGTAAAATCAGAGTACCTTTCTATAACACACAGCGGTAGATCTTCTGTGCGATGAACAGATCAACAATATCGGCGTCAAATTGAGATTCTCTGCCCTTTTTCAGTTCTCCGAGAGCCTCATCCAGAGGAAGTTCTCCTCTGTAGGGTCTGGTTGATGTCATAGCATCAAAAGAGTCGCAAACTTGTACAATTCTGGAAAGAAGAGAAATCTCTTCACCTTTCAAACCGTCAGGATATCCGCTTCCGTCCCAACGCTCATGGTGATGCCGAACTATGGTCAGGCAAGGATTAAAGAACTCGATAATACTCAGAATCTTTTCTCCGATAACCGTATGATCTTCGAAAACAGCTTTTTCCTCTTTATCCAGAATATCGCATTTGTTCAGCAGTTTTTCAGGAATACCTATTTTTCCAATGTCATGGAGCAGAGCACCATATTCAAGAACTTCTATCTCCTGTTCACTCAGGTTGTAATGTGAAGCCAGTTCTCTGGACAGCATTCTGACCCGGTTGCAGTGCCCTCTAGTGTACTGATCCTTAGCTTCAATGGTTTCTGCGAGGACTTTAACAACAGCCAGGTTGGTATCTTTTAAGGCCTGATAGGCATCGATAACCTCTCTGGTTCTCTCTTCAATATTCCTTTCAAGATTCTCCTGATAGCGGCGGTTTTCCTCTTTGAGCTTGTTATTTTCCTGCTCAACATCATAATACTGCAAGGCTCTTTCTATGGTTTCAAAAAGAGTCTGCCGCCTGACAGGTTTAGTAATATAATCATAGGCTCCCGACCGCATAGCCTTCAGTCCTGTTTCAAGGTCTGTATGTGCTGTCAGCATAACGACCGGCACCAGAGGATACTGTTCCTTCAGCAGAGGCAGCAGATCAAGGCCGCTTAATCCGGGCATTTTGATATCAGAAAGTATACATTCAGGCTGATAAGAGCCCTCTGCCAGTAGTTCAAGAGCTCTTTGTCCGGACTCTGCAACAGAGCTTTCGTAGCCGCCGTTCTCAAGCTGTATACCCAGTACTTTCTGCAGAGAAACATCATCATCTATAATCAGAATTTTTCTGTGTTGAAGCATATCAGTCCTGCCTTGGATATCGTTTCAAGTCTGGAACAAGAAAGGGCACATTTTTCTTGTAATCAGAATAATTATCAAAAACCTCCGGAAAAATAAATATATCTTCAATCACAATCAGGATAAAATTCAAAACATTCATTAACAAGGCTATGGGTATGAAATGCCGGTTGTTTACCAGTAAAGACAGAGCCGCCGTAAGCAGAAGAAAAGGATAGAAAGCAGGATGTCTGACATGACTGTAGCTTCCCTGCTGCACAGCCATTCTCTCCTGGGTTTTCTGTATTTGGGGCGAGAGAGGGATTTCCAGAAACAGCTGATACAAAAGGAGCGCAAAACTGAATACAAGAAACAGAGCTTTCAGACCGGTAATTACTGAATATCCCTCTGTATTCCAGTAAGAGATTGAGGAAAAGATGAGAGATGCTGTAATACCGCCATATCCCGCTATTGAGAACAATATAATGGGAATTCTTTTTTGTATGATCTGCAGATAATCAGAGATCAGAAGGCATAAAAAAGATATAATAGAGAATAAATAATAAGCCATATCTGAATTATATGATATCATTCAGACTAATTTGATAAAAGTGAATATTTCAATAAATCTTTCTTGAGGATCCGGAACATTGATACTGAATATGTCGACTATTATTCCCGCCATGAGCTGTATACTATACATCATATTTACTGTTTTTGGGCTCTATCAGGGCAGAACTGATAAATCCCTGAAACCATTCAATCTGTATATGTTCATGATGATGATCTGGAGTTTCGGATCTTTCATGATGCATGGAAATTTTAATGTTTATACACCGCTGATCTGGAACAGAATCATGATGGTGGGCATGCTGGGTGTACCCATCACAATGTTTCATGCGCTGCTCAGTCTTACAGGAAATAAGGGTAGAAGATACACAGTCTCTCTGTTCATAGGATATCTGGTTTATGCCGTCTCTCTTTATAAGAACTTCAAGGGAGACATCGTTGACAATGCCTGGTTTACAGGTTCAGAGTTTAATTATCTTCTTGGGCAGTCTGCCATTTTAATCTATTCCCTTTGCTATATTTATATGATCCTGGCCCTGATACATCTGAGCCGTGAGTTATATAAAACTGAAAACAAGGTTCTAAAGAGAAAACTGACATACCCTATTTACGGTGTGGTAATACTTCTGATCAGTGTTCTGGCAAACCTGTATGAGCCCCTTGGCAGATATCCTATTGACATTCTGGGAACCACACTCAATGCCATCTTTATTTTCTATGCCATCTATAATTACCAGCTTTTGAACTACTCGGCACTTGTACTGAGGATGACCCTATACTTTATTCTGATTATTGTCAGCAGTACTTTGTTTTATGGATCTATGCTGCTGATGAGATTTGTGGATAAAATGAGTGAGACTTCATCTCCTGCAGCCATATCCGTTTTACTTGGTATTATTCTGACTCTTACTTTTCAGCCTTTGAGAAAAGGGACTAAGTCATTTATTGAAAAACTATATCTGGGAAGACGCTTCAGTACTCTTCAGGATCTGAAGAATTTCTCGGATAGCCTGAAGTCGATTGTAGATCTGACAGAACTGGGGGCAAGAACCACAGAAAAAATAATGGAATCCTACAAGCTGGAATGGTGCACCATGCTTGTTCATGATTATTCAGCAGGAAATTATCAGATCATATCATGGAGAGGATTGGGGGTTGAGCTCGGGAGCAGACTTCCTTTCTCCCTTAAAGAGAATAAGGAAATGAAAAAAGTGCTGTCGGGTTCAAGGGGCGGCAGGATTCAGAAAGTGTATCCTTCCTTTTCTCTGGAACTGAACGGAAAGGTTCTGAAATTGAAACCGAGTCTTATTCTCCCCCTGATATTTAAAAACAGAATCAATGGCTATATTATCATGGGTCCCGGAAAAGAGAGAGCCTACTACAATCAGTTTGAGCTTAATATTCTGGAAATTCTGAGCGACCATTCCTCGGTGACTCTGGAGAATGCCATCAGTTTTGAACGATTGAAAAACCAGCAGCATAAACTGCAGGTACTGAATCAGGAACTGGTGTTAAGCCGGAATAAACTGGAAGCTTTCTTTGATGGTATTACCGCTCCTATTTCCATTCAGGATATCAATTACAACATTATTATGGTGAATTTTGCGGCAACAAAATATTTCCAGAAGCACTATGATGAAATGATAAATGAAAAGTGCTACCGCATCTATTTCAACAGGGAACATCCCTGTGAAAAGTGTCTTGCACAGGATTGTCTTCATACACAGCTTCCTTTTTCTGTCGAACAGACCAGTCAGGAAAAGAAATTGATCTTCGATGTCCATTTTTATCCCATATCCGTTCCATCCGACCAGAAACTGTTTCTGGAGTTTTTTCAGGATATCACCCAGCAGAAACAACTGCAGGCCGAACTGATCCAATCTGAAAAACTGGCAGGAATCGGGACTCTTGCCTCCGGTATTGCCCATGAATTGAATAACCCTCTGGCTGGAATTCTGGGTACTGCTGAAATCATGATTGATAGTTTCGAACCGGAATCAAAGCTATACGAATATACAAACGATATTATCCAGTATTCAGAAACGGCGGCCTCTGTGATCAAAGACCTGACAAACTATTCCAGAAAAGAGAAGGGTGTAGCTGAATTTCTGCAGATTAACGATGTACTGCACAATTCAATCCGCCTGGCACAGAGGGGAATGAATTTCGAGGGAATCCAGATACATCAGGATTTAGGTGATCTGCCTCCTGTAGAGCTGAATAACAACAGTCTGCAACAGGTCTTTATGAATATTATTGTTAATGCAGTTCAATCTATGCCCGGCGGCGGTCATCTGTATATGGAAAGCCGGCTGACATCCTATTCCATCCGCATATCCATTCGGGATACGGGGATCGGCATTGACAAACAGGATATTCAACAGGTATTTGACCCTTTCTTTACAACAAAAGAACCGGGAAAAGGAACTGGACTGGGTCTGAGTATCACCCATCAGATACTCACTGAAATGGGGGGACGTATTCATATAAACAGTACCTATGAACATGGGACTGAGATTATTGTCTCTCTTCCGCTGGAAACCAGAGATAAATGGAAAATCCGTTTTGTTAATGTAAAAACTCCCGAGGAACGGGATGATGTGTTTTTCATCCAAAGGAAGATACTTGTGGGAGAAATGGGTTATCGGGAAGAGACGATTCGCAGAGACATAGATGAGCATGCCTTTCATGTTCTGGCATACAAAGGGCTTCAGCCGGTTGGAACGGCCTCCTGTGTAACCTCGGGTATGACTGGAAAACTTCCCATTTCCAACCACTTTGATATCAGTGAAATAACAAAAGGAAAAAGAACAGCAGAGATTGACAGGCTGGCCGTACTGAAAAAGGAACGGGGCAGCATAATTCCCATGGGACTGATGACTCTGGCGTATCTTTATGCCCGTGTCGAAGATACTGAGACTTTATTTCTTGATGTATTTGCTGATGATAAAAAGCAGGTTGCCATGTATGGAAAGCTGGGATTTCAATATCTGGGTGAGTACAGTGATCCATCACTCTGTCAGGTTATGATGCTGGATCACAGAACGGATTATGAGCGAAAATCCAAGAGGATGGAGCACTTTGTAAAACCTCTGATGTCCAGACTGGAGAAACTGATGGATTTTGATGAAGAAAATAAAAATAAGTTTATGAAGGCAATAGATATACTGGTATCCACCCCGTCGGATATGTAAATTATGTTTTCACCCTGATTCCCGCACCAGCAGCTCGGGGCGGATAACCGTTTCTCCCGGATAGAAGCTGCCGTCCTGAATGAAACTGCGGATATCCCGGAAGATTCTGCCGGCGAACAGCTCCTCATGGAGGTTCAAAGTGGTCAGTGAGGGAGAGGTATACTGCCCCCAGTACAGATTGTCTGTTCCTATGACAGAGGCGTCTTCAGGAACTCTGCGCCCTCCGGTCTGCAGCCCCCGCAGGGCGGGTAAAGCCATGGCGTCGCTGAAAAAGAAAAAGCTGTCGAACCCCTCCCCCTTTCCCTTCCGGAACCAGGCTTCTATCTCTTTATGGGCAGAACTGTCCATCTCAATATGTACTGTCCCGGCTTTGCGGGACTCGAAGGTCCGGCGGAAGGTCTGAAAGCGCTCCTGCTCACAACGCCCTTTCAGGGGCGGAAAGATCATGGCGCAATACCGCCGTCCCTGATCAAGGAGACGCAGGGCTGCCAGTTCCCCCACCTGCCTGTCATCCACAAGATAAAGAGAACAGCGGTCTGCCCCCCGCCTCTCGCCCTGCACCTGAAACAGGGGAACATCGTGCCCCTGGGACAGACAGAGTTCGGTGAATGTCTGATTGAAGGAGACAATCATCCGGGCACGGGAAGACAGTACGGTCTGGTAGGAGGGCAGGGGTGCAGACACAGAACACTCGATTTCCTGAACCCCGTATCCCTCCTGTTCACAGAGGCTCCGCAGCCGGGAGGCAAGGGTCACAAAAAAAGAGGTTCCGATATGCTGATCATAAGACTCGGAATGAACAAAACTGATCAGGGGCCGGCTGCTTTCCCGGCGGGGCTTTGTGTAGACATAGCCAAGCTCTTTTGCAGCAGAATGCACACGCTCCCGGGTGTCCGGGGCGATCTGAATATCCTCCCGGCCGTTCAGAACGACAGAAACCACAGTGGACGAGACCCCTGCCTTCTGAGCAATATCCTTCAGTGTGACTCTCTTTTTATACATCAGTATCTGCCCAGTTCAAGTCCCCGTTCAATAAAGTAGCGGTAGGTTTCAGGATCAACCGTTTCCGGTATGGAGTGATCACTGTGAAGAGTAAAACCGAATCCCTTTTTGAGCAAGGGGATTTTGCCCTCCAGTTCTCTGTCTATCTGAGATTTTTCATTGGAACAGATGGTTCTTACATCAATCCCGCCCATAAGAGAGAGCTCGGACCCGTACTGTTTGTGGATGCGCAAGGGATCCATTCCGGCCTTCACCTCAATAACCTGCAGACAGTCGATGCCCGCTTCCACCATGCCGGGCAGGAGGGGTTCCACAAAACCGCAGGAGTGCATGATCACAGGAAGTCCCCTTCCATGAGCCCAGTCTATGGTCTTTTTATGCGCCGGCATAATCAGCTCTCTGTACATGTCGGGACTCATAAAGGGTCTGTCCTTGAACCCCATATCCTCGTAAAACCATATGCCGTCGGGGGCGCCCTCTTTTTCAAAAAGGATCTCCAGAAGATTGATCATCAGGGTACTGTATAGGTCGGCCATCTCCCGTATCCAGTCCGGATCGAGGGCCATGCCCATCAGCATATACTCATGCCCGCAGACAGGATGCATCAGCTCAAACACATTGACACCGCTCCAGCAGAAAAAGCGGTCGGCAGCCAGGCACTCCTGACGGACCTTCCGGTACCCTTCAAAATCTATCCGGGCGGGATCGGGGGTCAGAAAGGGTCTGATATGCTCTTCCCAGGCCAGCCGGTCTTTTACCAGAAAATCCACATGCTCCGGAGTGCTGTCATGCAGTTTATGACGCCGCAGCAGGGCGCCGTTCCCGTCCCGAACCAGGATGGTTTCTTCTGTTTCCTCCACCACTTCCGGCTCTTTATCCAGGTCAGCCACCATATTAAAGGACCAGAAGGCGTCCATATCAAATCCGAAGTGTTCCGCATAGCTTTCGGACTCCTTCATCTCTCCCTTCTGAATCCAGGATTTTTTCGTATCATCCCAGAAGTGTTCATATAATCCTATCCGGTCTACGGGTTTTCTCTGAAGAATATTCCCGATCCGTTCCTTTCCGGTCATGGAGTGCTCCTTTTTGTTCACCCGCCACCCCATAGGAGCCGGGTTTCTTACGTTGCTAAATATTTAGTTTATATTTAGCATAATATATCAGGACTCTCTGTCTGACAAGAAAAAAATGAGAAGGGATATCTATTGTCCGGAGTAGCCCTTTAGTCTTCTGAGCCCGTCTCTTCGGGCCTGTCTCCCCAGCGTACGGTCCGTTTCCGGAACATTTCCATCAGTTCCCGGGGGGTATTTTCAAATTTGAGAATAACATTCCGGGCCTTAAGCTTCCTGTACAGGTACAGAAGATAGGAAATGCTCTGGCTGTCGGCGCTTTCCACTTTTCCCAGATTCACCGTCAGCTCCCGGCTTCCTCTGCGGACCTCCAGTTCGGCGGCCTGGGTAAAATACTGCAGGTTGGGAATCGTCATAATGCCCTGGAGTTTCATTTTCCCCGGATTCTGGCTGTCCACCATTATACTGAAGGGAGTGGGCCACTCCTTCTCCTCTTCCTGCCGGATCTGCTCGGTAATCCGTTCCTCCAGCATTTCATTGGTATCCCGCAGGCGGTCCACCAGCCCCTTGATGAGTTCCATAAACCAGGTGGGGACATTATATGTATTCTTGTAAAACTCTTTTGTGTCGATGACGTAGACCATGGAGGACTTGTCTGCGATTACCGATGCGGAACGGACGCCCTGCTTGACCAGAGACATCTCCCCGGTCACATCACCGGCCTCGATGCCGGCCAGTTTCAACTCCTGCCCGTCCACATGCCTGACCACGGAAAAACTCCCGGACTTAACCACATACATGGTGTTTTCCACACTGTCCTGACGGATCAGATACTCTCCGGCCTCAATCCGTTTGATGGGTGTTTTGGTGGATATAACAATATCCTGAATCCCTTTGATGGAGATGACCTTGTCCCGGATCAGCTGGATATTCTCTATCTGAATTTCATTGTTTTTCACATTGTAGGACTGAATGAGCTCATACAGATAGTTGATGCCCTGATTATCCACATCAATCACGTCAGAGAAATCGAGGATAACCGGATTAATCTCCTTCATCCTCAGAGTCCGGATTTTCTCTTTGATTTCATCAATGCAATCTTCTGTGAGAAATCCTTTCAGATAGAGCCTGTTCTCCCATATGGGGCTGTAGAAAACGGAAAAGGGAACTCTTTCATTGTCCTCTTTCCTTCTGCCCCCGGGTTCAGGGGGAGTGGTGAGAAGATAGTTTCCCAGCATTTCCGTTGTTTTCCGTATCCGCCTGACCAGAACCTTGGCAATACTGACGGCCCAGCTGCTTAGTCCCAGATCCTCCTGGCTCAGAAGATCGGCGGAAACCACATTCACAAGAACCGGCGATCCGGCTACAACAGTAGCGGAACGGGGAATCCCGGTGAGAAAGGACATCTCCCCGATATAGTGCCCCTTGCCCAGCTCGGTTATGAGAAAGTATTCACCGTTTTTATAGCCCATGACCTTAACGGTGCCCGAACGGATAATATACATTTCCCGGGTATTGTCCCCGGTGCGGAACAGAACGTCCCCTTCTTCAAAACGCAGCAGTTTGTTCTTGTTCATACCTATGATTATAGTCGATCCCTCCCGTGTGAAAAGAGTTTTTCCATGAAACCGAAAGACTGTGAAAAACAGGAATACTGCGCAGATTTTTCACAGCCCGGTTCGGGAATGACTCCCCGGACTGGCTCTGAAAGGTCCCTGAGGGGCTGTTTGGGCATTTGGCACAGCCCTTGCAACAGGACTCACAACAATATGAATGAAAAGGGATCAATATGAATAGAAAAATAATGACAGGCCTGCTGGGCATGATGATCAGTGCAGGAGCCCTGGGGGCTCAGGAAACACTGATTCTAACAGAAGAGGGAGCCGTAGAGATCGGTATGACACAGAATCTCTCCTTAAGGGGATCGGCTCTTGACCTGGCCAGCAGCGAAGAGTCCAACAGAAACAGATGGAACTCCTTCCTCCCCTCTTTCTCGGCCAGTGCCGGAATCAGTGCAGCAGACGAGCTGTTCAGTGACGAAACCATGGCCACCTCGGGAGACCCCTGGAGTGCCAGCTTCGGCGGGAGCGTGACCCTGCCACTGGGTCTGACAAACTACTACGCCATGGAATCCGCTGCTCTGGGTTATGACCTGCAGTCTTTGAGTTATGAATATGAACAGAGTTATCTGGAATCGACCATACGCAAACAGTTCAGCTACCTCCTGGCATCCCGGGAGAATGTACTGCTTCAGGAGAAAAGCATCGATCTGGCCCGGAAACGGTACGAACAGGCCCAGACCAATTATCTGAATGGTCTGGCATCGGAGCTGACCGTCCTGCAGGCACAAAACTCTCTGGAACTGCTGCGCCCGGCTTATCAGGATGTGCAGACGGCCTATGAAAACCAGCTGATGTCTTTCAAAAACCTTCTGGGTATGGATCTGACACAGGAGATTGAACTGCAGGGGACTCTGGATGTGGAAAAGATTGATCTGGAACCTGATGTTCTGGTAAACAGCTACCTGGCAGGCCGCCTGGATGTGCAAAGCAGTCAGAAGAGTCTGGAAATCCAGGAAAATCAGGAGCGGATGACCAAGGCCGCCTCCCTGGCACCCTCTCTGGCTTTGAGTGCCGGCTGGAATAATTCTATTACCTCCCTCTCACAGTCACCCGGCTGGTCCGATACGGCAACCCTGTCCATGAACCTCTCCATTCCCCTGGACGGATTCATTCCCGGCTCAGCAGACAGAACGTCCATCAGTAACGCCGGGCGCAGTACGGAAAAATCATCCATTCAGGTACAGGAAACCATGAACAGCGCCGAAAAGGAGATCCGCTCCCTGGTGATGACCCTGGAAGGGGCCTGGACCAATATAGAAACCTCCGAGGCGTCGGCAGAGCTGGCTCTGAGAACCTTCCAGATGACCGAGCAGGCCTATAACCAGGGGACAGCGGAGCTGCTGGATGTGGAAGATGCCCAGAACAAGCTCCTTTCGGCCAACCAGGATCTCCTTTTAAGCCGTTACAGCTACCTGTCCAGTCTGCTGGACCTGGAGCTGGCCCTGAATACAGATCTCGCCCTGATGCGCTAAGGATTGGAGGGGCGCTGCGGGCCGGGCTCGTTCCTCGGCTTCGCCTGCGGTACGACCCTTGAAGCGGTCTGGTCAGGCTCTGACTGGCCGGACGGGCACCCCCGCAAAGCCTGACCCCGGCCGGCCGGGGGAGCGCCCGATAGCAAAAATGAGATGCGGAGGATATACTTGATACTATGAATGAGAAGAAATTCCTGATTTATCTGCTGGTGATCATGTTTGTGATGTTCTCAATTTTGAGCGTAATGATAGTGGAATCCCATATTCAGCGGACCCAGGTGACTCTTCTGATGGAATACGCTAAAATTCTGGGGCGTATGTACCCCATGTACAGAACCGGCGATCTGGAAGAATACGAGATAGGGGAGCAGATCCCGGGTTTCGGCTTTTACAATTATTACGGAGATCCTCTTTTTCAGTACGGAACCGCGGAGCCTTCCATTTCGACTCCTGGCAATATCCCATTTTTCAACAGTGAGAGAAAATCAATTATTGTGCAGAGAGATCTGATGAACCCCTTTGTTCCGGTTCTGGGCGGTCAGGAAGCCCTGGATGACTATAATGCGGAATACAAGGAGAGGATAGACAGCAGGAGTCCCGAGTTCAGGAAGCAGATGGTCCGTTATGTGTATATGGAAATCAAAGATCCCCGGATCTACTCCATGATAAAGAAGTTCCGGATGCTGCAGTTTGTCAGCCCGGTGGCTCTGATCGCCCTGCTGGCCTTTATCTGGCATATCTACACAAGAAATATGGCCTACAGAAAACAGATCATTGATCAGGAGAGGCTGGTTGTTCTGGGGACCGCTGCCAGAACCCTGACCCATGAGATAAAAAACCCCTTAAGCAGCATACGCCTGCAGTCTACCATTATAAAACGCTCGGGCTGCTCCCTGCATGACGAGTCCCTGAGAATACTGAATGAAGAGGTGGACCGCCTCTCCCTGCTCACGGAGCGTGTGGGAGATTTCTTAAGACATCCTGAGGGAGAACCGGGTCTGGTTGATCTGGGGGCTGAAGTGCAGAAGGTTGTGGAACGGTACCACCTCAATATGAACTATTCCCGGAAGGAGGAGCATTTTCCGGTCTGGATTGATACAGACAGGCTTCGTTCCATTCTGGAAAATCTGCTGAATAACGCTCTGCAGAGCGGCAGTGAGCTGTCCGGGATTTCCCTTGATATTGAAAAAAGACACGGCAGAGTTCTCCTTCAGATCAAAGACAGGGGAACAGGTATTCCTGAGGAGAATATGGAAAAGCTGTATGATCCCTTCTTTACCACCAAATCCACAGGCACAGGAATCGGTCTGTCGGTGGTGCACAGTTTCGTGACCGCTGCCGATGGAGAACTGACAATTGAATCCCTGCCGGGTCAGGGAACAACGGTTACGGCAGAGTTCCCTCTGAAGGGGGATCTGACATGAGAGTTTTGATTGTAGATGATGAGAAAAACATCCGGGAGAGCCTCCGGCTTCTGCTGCAGCAGGACGGGTTTGAGGTAGACTGCGCCGAAAACGGCTTTTCGGCGCAGCGGCTGATGGAAGAGACCGACTATGATGCGGGAATTTTTGATCTGAAGATGCCCGGAATGTCGGGACTGGAACTTCTGGAATGGCAGCAGAACCGGGATAAAAGCTTTCCCGTTATGATGATTTCCGCATTCGGACAGGTTCATGATGCTGTGGATGCTCTGAAAACAGGAGCCGTCGATTATATAGTCAAACCCTTTGATCCGGAGATTCTGCTGGACAAGATTATTTCCCTCAAAGAGAGTCTGTCCCTTACTGACACTATGCAGGAGGGGATGGATCTTCCGGCTGGAGATTTTTTCACAGGGACCTCCCGTGCCATGCGTCTTCTCCAGAAAAGGCTGACCCGGGTGGCAGGTACGGGATCCACGGTCCTGATCACCGGTGAGAGCGGTGTGGGAAAAGAGGTCACAGCCCGGAGCCTGCATGAGCGGTCTGCTCAGAGTCAGGCGCCCTTTATTCCGGTCAACATTGGCGGGATTCCTGAAAACCTTCTGGAAAGCGAACTCTTCGGCTATGAAAAGGGGGCCTTCACCGGTGCGGACAAACAGAAAAAAGGGCTTTTTGAAGAAGCTGCCGGGGGAACTCTGTTTCTGGATGAAATTGGTGAGATGCCCCTGCCCCTTCAGGTGAAAATGCTCCGGGTTCTGCAGGAGAAGAAATTCCGGAGACTGGGGGGACTGGAGGAAATAGAGATAAGCTCCCGGATTGTCACGGCCACCAACAGGACACTGGAAGATATGGTCAAAGATGGGAGCTTCCGGGAAGACCTTTACTACCGGCTCAATATTGCCAGGCTGGAGATTCCTCCTCTCAGAGAGCGGATGGATGACCTGCCGGGACTCTGCGGCTTTCTGCTGGAAAAGCTGAACCGCCGTATGGAACAGAACATCAAGGGACTTTCAGAAAAGGCCTGGGACAAGCTCAAGGCCTATGATTTTCCCGGAAATATCAGAGAACTGGAGAACATTCTGGAAAGAGCCATGATTTTTTGTGAAGAGGAAGAGCTTCAGGACAGTGATATTGAGCTGATCAGTTCAGGCATGCAAACTCCATCCGCCTCCCCTGCTGCCGACGGCAGAACTCTAAAGGAAATCGAAAAAGAGTCCATAACCAGGGCCCTCAGGCGCTGGGAAGGTAACCGCAGCCGGGCTGCTGACGAGCTGGGAATCTCTCGGCGGACCATTATCAACAAGATCAAAGAGTTCGGTCTGGATAAGGACCCTCAAGAATAATCCTCAGGAGCCGCTGATTCACAGGCAGCTTCCAACTGTGAAAATTCCGGGCACTGTGCAATTTCTGCGCAGTGCCTTTTTTATTTTTCCCTGAATTGAGTCCTTAAAAGGGGTCTGAACCCCGCTTTCGTAAATTGGCACGGTTCCTGCAATATCTTCCGGTATAACGATTGATATGGATTACCGGAGGTAAATATGAATACAAAGAAAAAGAGAAAAAACCGGACAACCGGTCTGGTTTTAGTGATTGCCATAGTCGGACTGGCCGGATTTATGGGCGTCAGCGCATTTATCGGCGCATCACCCATTGCCGGAAACGCGGAAAAAGCCCGTCAGACCGGGATGGACAGTATGGGTTCCGGGCGTCCCGGCTCAGGTCAGGATATGCCGGAAGAGACGGTCTACTCTGTTCTGACACAGTCTGTAGAGACCGGCACCATAGAAGACTATCTGAAGTTCAACGGGGACGTCATTACTGATACTTCGGTTGAAATTTATCCCGATGCAACAGGGGAGCTGACAAAGCTTCATGTCTCCCTGGGGGATTATGTCCGGAAAGGGGATGTCATTGCTGAAGTCGATCCTTCCCTGCCAGGTCATAAGTATGTGGCCAGCCCTGTTAAAGCCACCATAAACGGAACCATTACCGATCTGCCCTATAAAGTGGGAGCCACCATTTCATCTCCCCAGGTGCCTGTTGCCACAGTGGGGGACCTGAGCAGTCTTCAGGTTCAGAGTTATATTTCTGAAAAGGATATGGCCCGGGTGGAACTGGGACAAATCGCCCGGATCAGCTTTGAGCCCTTTGGCAATGAACTCTTCGAAGGGGTGATCAGTGAAATAAGCCCCGTGCTGGACAGGGATTCCAGAACCCTGGAGATCAAGCTCATACTGACAGACAATGACAGCCGTATAAAATCCGGTATGTTCGGTTCTGTTTATCTGATAACCGATACCCTGGAAAACGCTCTGATTATCCCCACCAGCAGCATCCTCAATTCCAATGAAGGCAGCTATGTCTACACAGTGGATTCTTCTGATAAAGCAGAGATGAGAATGATTAAAACCGGTCTGGCCATAGACGGTTCCACAGTGGTTCTGGAAGGACTGTCTGCAGGAGACAGGCTCGTCACTCTGGGGCAGACCATGCTTCAGAGCGGTTCATCCGTCAGAGTGAACTCATAAGGAGTGTATGTAAATGAGTATAACCCAAACTGTTGTGAACAGACCGGTGGCTGTGTCCATTGTATTTGCCCTGTTTATCGGACTGGCGGCCTTTCTGGTTCCCAGTATACCCGTTGAACTGTTTCCCGATATGGAAATGCCCACCATTATCGTCAACACGACCTACACAGGAGCCGGTCCCGAGGATGTCGAAAAAAACGTTACGGAAGTACTGGAGAAGCAGCTGTCCAATGTGAGTGACCTGCAGAGTATAAGCTCTACCTCTTCCGAAGGCTCCAGTATGGTTATTCTGGAGTTTGACTTCTCCAAAGACCTGGATGTGGCCACCAATGATGTGCGGGACAAACTGGAACTGGTCAGCAATATGCTCCCGGATGATGCAGACAGCCCCATCATCTTTAAAATGGATTCGAATATGATGCCTGTTATGACACTGGCTGTTGAAGGAACCATGTCCCAGAACGAGCTCAGAAAAGTGGCCGAAGATACGGTTCAGCCTCTGATTGAACGAATCGGCGGTGTCTCTTCTGTTACTGTACAGGGGGGACAGGAGCAAATCGTCAAAGTGGAAGTGTCCCAGAACAGACTGGAAGCCTATAACCTGACTCTCACCTCCATTGCCTCATCCCTGAGTACACAGAACTACCAGCTTGGTTCAGGGAGTATAGAAGAAAAGGGGACAGATTTCCTGATCAGAACAGATGCCGAGTTTTCGAATCTCAGTGAGATTGAGAATGTGATCATATCCAGTGTCGGGGGTCTTCAGAATGACGGAACCAAGGTCATACGCCTGAGCGATGTGGCCGATGTGTTCCTGGATTTTGAAGAGGAAGACAGCCGGGTTTACATCAACGGCTACAGTGGTGTAACTCTGTCGGTGGTCAAGGAATCCGATGCCAATACCATCTCCGTATCCGACCGGATTCAGGATGCCCTGGAAGGGATCAACAGATCCCTGCCTGCCGGAACAAGTCTTATTGTTGTATCCGATTCCTCTACATCCATCCGGTCAATTATGAACCAGACCTACAACTCCCTCTTTCAGGGGATTCTTCTGGCCATGGTAGTACTCTTTTTTTTCCTGAGAACCTGGTCCAGTACAATCATAATAGCCCTCTCTATTCCCGTATCCATATTTGTAACCATACTGTTTATGTACTTTATGGGACTGTCTCTGAACCTGATGACCCTCACAGGGCTGATTCTGGGACTGGGAATGGTAGTGGATAACTCCATTGTCATACTGGAGAATATTTTCCGTTACAGAGAACGGGGTACCAGACTGAAAGCTTCGGCCATACTGGGAAACCGGGAAATGGTGAAATCCATAACAGCCTCCACCCTGACAACAGTCTGTGTATTTATTCCCATGGTATTGTTTGCAGACGACATCGGCATGTTCGGTCAGATTTTCAAATCCCTGTCCTGGACGATCATCATTGCCATGACCGTGTCTCTGATTGTAGCTGTGACCCTGGTCCCCACCCTTTCGGCCAACTACCTGAAGGTTCAGACCAGAACCCAGAAACCTTTAAAGAATAAAACACTCAGGAAGATTGATAGCGCCTTTGAAAGGGGATTTAACAGACTGGACAACGCCTACAAAAAACTGCTGTCGGCTCTGATGAACCATAGAAAGAAAACCCTGCTGCTGGTGTTCCTTCTGTTTGTTCTGACCATGATGCAGATTCCCAGAATGGGAATGGTACTGGCTCCTCCTATGAGTGAAGATTCCTTCACCGTTTCCATGGAACTTCCCCCCGGGACGACTCTGGATGAAACAGAACAGCAGATGGAGAACCTGCTGTTGAATATTGAAAGGGAATTCGGGGGACATTACGAGAATCTGGTAGTGACCATAGGAGAATCAGGAATGTTCGGCGGCAGCACTGAGTCCAACAAAGCCTCTGTGGAGATAACTCTTCCAGATTATCAGAACCAGACTATGAGCGCCGATGAAATGAAATCTGTATTCAGAACATGGTTCAATGACTTTCCTGCTGCCACCCTCGAGTTTTCCAACATGGCTCCGGGTATGGGCAACAGCAATCCTGTGGACATTGTGGTTCAGTCTGATGATCTGGAACTGGCCATGAGTTTTTCTGATGAGCTTGTTGCTCTAATGAACAGCCGTCTCCCTCAGATTCAGGATCTGAGTACAGATATGGACAGCGGATTGCCTCAGATTGAACTTGTCATAGACAGAGACAGAGCCTACAGCCTGGGTCTGAACATGTACACTGTGGCCAATGAAGTAAGTGCCGGTATTCAGGGGAAAACAGCCACCCGGTACAGAACCGGGGGGGAAGAACTGGATGTGAAGGTTATTCTCAGAGAAGAAGATAAAAGTACAGTACCTGATCTGAACAAGATATTTGTGACCAATAATAAAGGAACCAGAATCGCCGTATCCAATGTGGCCAGCCTGGAGCGGTCTACCGGCCCTGTGTCCATCAGCAGAGAGAATGAAATGAGAACCATCCATATTCTGGGCGGCCTTGCTGCGGGATACTCGTCCACAGCAGCCCAGGCGGATATCAATTCCCTTCTGGCGGAAGAAGTGGTCATACCCGACGGTATAAGCCTCACCATGGGGGGTGACTTTGAAGATATTGCCGAGCAGGGAGCCCAGATGGTAATCGTTCTGGTCATAGCCATGATTCTTGTTTTCGGAGTGATGGCCGCCCAGTTTGAGTCACTGAAAGACCCGTTTATCATCTTTATGACCATCCCCCTTATGATGATCGGTGTGGTGTGGCTCTATATACTTTCGGGAGCGGCCTTCAGTCTGATGTCTATTGTGGGACTTGTTGTACTGGTTGGTCTGGTCGTCAACAACGGAATTGTTATGCTGGACTATACCAAGATGCTGCTGAAGCGGGGAGAAGGACTTGTAGAGGCTTCAGTGAATGCCGCCGGGAGCCGTCTCAAGCCGATTCTGATGACCACATTCACCACCATACTGGGGATGTATCCCCTGGCTTTTATGGGCGGTGCGGGAACAGAACAGGTCCAGCCCATTGCCCAGACCATTATCGGAGGTCTGCTGGTCAGCTCTCTGATGACCCTGATCGTAACACCCCTGCTGTTTGTACAGATGAACAGGCGGCTGAACCGTAAGCAGAGGAATACAGAAAACGACAGGAATCCCTCAGAAGAGGAAAGGAGCGCCTAGAATGGTAAGACTGGAAATCATAGCCAATAACACGGTAGAACAGGATATTAAAGAGGCTCTGGGAGCTGCGGAGGAGGATCTTCGCTTCTCCCGGCTAAGCGGGATTCACGGTCAGGGGCGTCAGCAGCCCCGGCAGGGAGATGAAGTGTGGCCCGAAGAAAACTTTATGCTCATCATCTACTGCAGTCGGGAGCAGGCTCTGCGCTATGCCGCCGGCATAAAGGCTGTTAAAGAACGATTTCCCCGGGAAGGAATAAAGGTGTTTGCCCTTCCTTTTGAAGAGATGGAACTGTAGAGCTATAACAGCCAATGGCTTAAATCATCCCCCCGGAAACGTCGGAACTGCCCTTTCCGGGGGGATGATATTTCAGATGGACAGAGACTTGGCAACCACCCCGTCCACTGCGTTCAGCTTATTCAGAAACGCATCCAGCTCTTCCTGAGCCGCTGTCACCTGAAGAATAATCAGGCCGGCGGGAGAGCAGGCGCCCTCGGGCAGATCATGAAGCCCCAGACGGACCTTGATATTACAGCCGAACTCTGTGAGAACGGTCTGAACCGATGCGGCGGTGTCCTCACGGTGTCCCACTTTTACAGCAACCAACTGATATTCCATATGTTTCTCCTTATTCTGCCCGAGCCGTTCAACAGCTCAGGCAGTTAACCAGTGCCGGCCCGAAGGCCTTAATACTGGATGTTATATTTCTTCTCCAGATAATTATCATCCGGACCCGAATCCTCTGTAATACTCTGAAGGTACATCAGCATAAAAGACTCAGAATCCCCCAGCAGGGATTCAAGGTCGTAGCCCTCAAGAGAAGGAGTGTTCTTCTCCTCAAGCCCCGCAAAGAAGTTCAGATTCAGAATCCCGGCAATCTCGGAAATAGACGCGATATCATCAGAACTGTAATCCGAACCTTCCAATTGCTTCTCTACCATCCTGTGGGAGAAATCCCTGAAAAAACCGGATGAGTAATGTTCAAAATCCAGAAGGTCCGTATTTTCCGGATCATTCTGAGCAGCCCAGGATGGAACATCCACCTCTCTGGTCTCATAGGACCAGCTTTCCTCCCCCAGTTCCAGAACGCCATAGGTATGGGGATATACCGTAAACGCACCGCCGGCAATATCGTAAATCAATCCCTCTCCGTTTTCATCAGAAACGATATCCTGCACATGGATGTGTCCGGTCAGAGCCGCTTCAATTCCATAGGTTTTGAACCGTGACAGGAGAGCCTTGTTGTTGTCGATGGTAAACCCTCTGGTGAGCATGGAGTGGTGATCAATCAGACTGTGATGCAGGGCCGCAAAGAGAACAGCCCCCTCCTCCACCGCCTCTTCAGCGACATCTTGAATCCATTGAAGGGTGGAAGGCTTGAACAGGCCTCCCGGATCGGAATATCCCATGGAGAGATTCATATCGTATTGATTGGAATCCAGCATCAGAAGCCGGACATCCGGATTCAGTTCTACCAGATAACTCAGAGAGTCTTTATCCCTGGAAAGAGCTTCACTGAATCCGTAATTCCTGTAGACAGAGAGAAACTGTCCGGGTGTGAGGCTTTGCACCGGACGAACCTGTTCATCCGTAAATCCACGGGCTTTCGGGTTATTGAGGTCGTGATTCCCGGGGATGACAAACACATCAATACCCCTGTTCTCAATGGTCTTCAGCCGGGCGGCAAAATCCTTATGGCTCTGTCTTTCACCGTTCAGAGTAATATCCCCGGTAACCAGAAGAGCATCAATATCATGCCGCACAAGGTCATCCGACAAGGCTGCCAGCAGCTGATCCTGAATATACAGATTCTTTCCGTCTCCCCCGTAGACAACCCGGTCAAAAAGAGGACCTTCATCAAACAGGGAGGGGGAGAGATAATGGGGATCGGTTATGACAGCAATGGTCTGTCTCTCCCTGACTGAATCCTGCCGGCCCTCGGCAGACACCATGACTCCCCAGAGGACTGAAAAGAGCAAAGCGATTAAGGCTGGAAGTGTTTTTCGAGGATTCATCATGTTCCATTTATCCTGATTTTTGATTTCTTATTAACTCAAATTATAGGTAATTTGGATGATTTTATCTCCTGCATCTCATTATTTTTTATATTACTGCAAGGATTTCAGGCTTTTAAATGGACATTACTCCATTAGTATCTTTTATGTCACTACTATCTTTATTAACACCTACTTGACTTTATAAACCATATTGCCAATATTTACATCACAAGCGAATAATTGATTACCGGCCCCGCCGGTTCAGGAGTAAGTGATGAAAGAAAAGAAAGAAGAAATTCTGAAAGCCTATAAGTTCAGACGTGCCATAAAAGAGTTTGAACCAGATAAAAAAATCAGTGATGATGATTTTAATTTCATCCTGGAAACAACCAGACTCTCTCCCAGTTCCTTCGGATGGGAACCATGGAAATTTGTGGTAATCCAGAATAAGGATCTCAGAAAGAAACTGATGGAACCCAGCTGGGGAGCTCAGAGACAGCTGCCTTCCGCCAGCCACTTTGTTGTAATCCTTGCCAGAAAAGCTGTGGATATGACGCCCGGTTCTGAATATCTGAGTTATATTTCCGATGAAATTGACGGGCTCCCCGAAGAGATGAAACTGGAAAAAGAGAAGTTTTTCGGTAATTTCCAGCAGAATGAGTTTGACCTGACCGATGAGCGTAAGATTTTTGACTGGTCCAGCAGGCAGGTGTACCTCCCCTTTGCCAATATGATGACCGCCGCTGCCCAGATCGGAATTGATTCCTGTCCCATTGAAGGGTTTGACAAAGAGAAAGTGGAAGAAATCCTGAGTGCTGAAGGGGTACTGGATAAAGAGCATCTTGGTGTGGCAGCCATGGCGGCCTTCGGGTACAGAAAGGCGGACTCCCCCTTTCCCGGAACCAGACAGCCCATGGAAAAAATTGTGGAGTGGGTCAGATAAGCCCTCCCCTGAAAGAATAGAGAAAAGAATAAGGAAGGATAAAACAATGTACGCAGTAACAATGCTGAGAGAAAGAAGAAGCATCAGAAGTTTTAAAGAAGATGCGGTAGACAGAGAGACGATGAATACAATTATTGACAATGCCAGCTACTACCCCAGCTGGGCTAATTTCCAGATTGCCCGTTTTAATGTTGTGGAAGACCCTGAAACTCGAAAGAAGCTGGCAGAAGAAGGCATGTTCGGCCCCAACGTGAAAACAACCGGAAAGGCTCCCGGCGTCCTGGTGATAAGCTATGTGAAAGGACAGAACGGCACCCTTCCCGGCCAGGAAGGCTATGTAACGACCAAGGGAGCTACATGGGATATGTTCGATGCCGGAGCAGCTTCTCAGAACTTCTGTCTGGCCGCCTATGAACAGGGAGTCGGCACAGTTATTATGGGTCTGTTTGATGAAGACAAGGTTGCCCGGATCATCAATCTTCCCGAAGACGAAACTGTTGCGGCGGTTATTCCCTATGGTTATGAAGTAAAACATCCTAAAGCGGCACCACGAAAGCCTATGGATGAAATCAGCAGATATATTTAAGAAGAATCCCTATATGGCGGAGATCTACCCCTCCCCGGAAAGCCGCAGAGCACTTGAGGTTTTCTGTCTCTACAGGGGCCGGGGTCAGTATTTTGATCTGACCACCAGTCCCATTACCAGAGCGTCTTTCACACTGGGCGGCGATAAAGAGCTCCCCCCGGCATTCCGGATAAATACAGCCTGTACCCAGTGCGGTCAGTGTACAGAAGTCTGCCCCCAGAACTGTATAGAGACTGGAACCCCTTACAGAATCCTACAGGAGCATTGCCTCCACTGCGGGAACTGCTATGAAATCTGCCCTGCAGAGGCGGTATCAAGGGGTGCAGTTTGACCAGCAAATCTATTTGGAATAGAATACAGCCATAATTAGTTACAGAAAGTATACCAAGGATTTATTATGGATATGGAGAATAGAAAAGTATCGGCAGGATGCCCTGTAGAAGCCACACTGAATGTGATTGGCGGCAAATGGAAGGGAATCGCTCTGTATCATCTTCTGGTAGACGGAACCCTCCGCTTCAACGAACTGAAACGGAGAGTGGGCGATGTGACCCAGAGGATGCTGACCAAGCAGCTCAGGGAACTGGAGGCTGACGGCCTGATCAACAGGCATGTTTATGCAGAAGTCCCTCCCCGGGTGGAGTACAGCCTGACGGAGAAGGGAAAATCCCTCAGTACCATTCTTCTGGCTTTGCGGGACTGGGGAATTGAAAATGTCTTCCAGGGACGACCACTCTCAGGACCTGATTCAGAATAAGTTTCATATCCCCCGCTTATCTTGTAATGTTGTCTCCTCATCTCTTATGCAATTTGCACAATTCAGGACGAAAAAAGAAACATTTTTGAAATCGTTGATGTAACAATTGACATTACATCTAATCTTCACTACTGTTGCTGTAACATTTATTATTACATCAAATAAAGGAGTCATAATGCTGCTGTCAGTATACTCAGAAACAATATCCCTTCCCGAAGCATACAGAAGACCTGATGTCTACGACTCACAGGGTGAACTGATTGCCGCTGTACAGGACGTTCTGTCCTTCCTGATCTCCGAATCCGGCAGTTCCATAGAACTCCCTGACCAGATGGATGCTATGAAGACCCTTCTCAGAGAGATTCTGAACCGGAGACCGCCGGATTCCCTCCCCCCATCCCTGGATGAAAAAGCAGGAGGACTATATCTCCTTTATCAACTCCTGCAGAGAAGAAGGGCTCCTCCTGCTGGAGCTGGGAGTGGGCTTCAATACGCCCTCCATTATCCGGTTCCCCTTTGAAAAGCTGGCAGCCGGAGACTGGAACATTGAACTGGTTCGGGTAAACCGGGATGATACCCGGCTGTTGATCCCGGAGGCAGAAGACAGTTTCTATCCGGTACAGGGGTCTGTGGATGATTTCCTGAACCAGGTGCAGCAGGGTTGAGACTCTGCCGGCTGGACGTAGCAGATCAGGAGGCAAAGCGCTTCCTGATTCATTATAATTTAATACAGTCTGAAAGGGTAAACCTCCGGAGCTGCAAATCGAATCAGACTGGAATACGGGAGCTATTAATGAAAAATAACCTTGAACAGAACAAAAAAATGCCATTGCCTTTTACCGGACAGCCTATGAAGGAAATCCATCGGAGGCTGTAGAAAAATATGTGGGCGCAGAGTACATCCAGCATAATCCCGATGTGGAAAACGGGAAAGACGGATTCATAAGGTATTTTGACAGGATGTCCAGAGACTATCCGCAGAAGGAGATCGAGTTTGTCCGTACTGTTGCAGAAGGTGATCTGGTAGCCCTTCATACACATCAGACCTGACCCGGGGGAGATGAGTATGTCACCATGGATTTTTTCCGTTTTGACGACAGAGGTAAGATTGTAGAACACTGGGATTCCATCCAGCAGATTCCCGGGGATACAAAATGCGGAAATCCCATGTACTGATACAGAAAGACAGGGACCGGGCTCCAGTTGTCAGGTCTCTGTTTTTTGTATAGATTGCTAATTACAGATGCAGATAGGGACCAAGTTTTCAGTATCCATTCATATTCTCCTCAGCGTAGAGGTGTTCCGGGAGGATTATAAAGTCACCAGTGATTTTATAGCCTCCAGTGTGAACACCAACCCGGTCGTCATCCGGAAACTGATGAGTCAGCTTAAAAAAGCCGGCCTGATTGAGGTATCCAGAGGGACAGGAGGAATTTCCCTCAGCCGCCCTGCTTCCAAAATGACACTACAGGATGTTTACAGGGCTGTTGAGCCGCAATCCGACCTGTTCCGCATACATAAAGATACGGCGCCCGGATGTCCTGTGGGAGGGAATATTGAAAACCTGCTGTCCCCTTTCTTTCAGACTCTGCAGGCATCTTTTATGGAAAGTCTCACAAATGTCACCCTTGAGGATCTGCTTTCCTCATTAAACAGTCTGAAAGAGAGGAACAAAGATCAGTCCGGCTCTGCTTCCCGGAAAAAAGCATAGTTGTTCCGCCCTTTTCTTTTTACTGCATACAAAGCCTGATCCGCTTCCCTTAAAAGAGATTTGCGGTTCAGATTGCTTCCGTTAATCAGGGCAATTCCGATGCTGCAGGATATACTGATGCGGCGCTTCTCAATGGTCATATGTTCTGAGGCGGCAGCCAGCAGACGTTCCGCCAATGCCCTGATCAGTTCCACTCTCGGAACCTCTTTGAAAATAAGGAGGAATTCATCCCCCCCCTGCCGGCACAGTATATCCTTGTTACCGATCTGATGGCTCATTTTTTCCGTTATCCCCAGTAACAGCTGGTCCCCGGCATCATGTCCCATTGAATCGTTCACTTCCTTGAAATAGTCCAGATCGATTAGCATAATACCTGCATAATCCAGGCTGGTATCATACTGCTTTAACATCTGTTCCAGGCTTTCCATGCCGGAACGCCTGTTGGGAAGCCGGGTCAGAGAATCATGAAAAGCCATGACCTCCATATTCTTGTTCACTTCAACCAGATGATCCTGTGTTTTTGCTATTTTCCGGCTCATTGTTTCAAAGCTGCTGATCAGCCCGGCGAACTCGTCTTTCGTATCATTGTTTATTTTGACATCATAATTGCCGTTACCGATAGCCACCGTCAGATCATGGAGCTTGTTCAGCTGCAGCATAATGGAACGGGACATCTTCAGTCCCGCGGCAATGGAGATCAGCACAGCGGCAAACACAATGAAAAGGATGTTGAACCGAAGCAGAGAAACCGGCTTTCTGACATTATCCATTTCTGCTGCAGCTATGAATATCCAGTCATTGGACAGCCGGGAAAACCCGAGAATTTTATTGTTCCCCTCATACACATAATCAAGAGTATCCGACTCCCGTTCCTGGAAGGCATCTGCCACAGATGACAGTCCTCCGTTATCCAATGAGCGGATATCGGTGCCTTCTTCCAGTTCGGGATGAGAAATGATCTTCAAATCGCTGTCCAGAAGGATGCCGTACCCGGTCTCATATAAGTCTATGTTCCGGATTCTTTCGAGAATATCAGTGAAGGCCATATCAATACCCGCTACCCCCACCAGCTGATCTCCTATAAAGACAGCTTCTGTGTAGGATACCATTTTGACGTTGATGGTGGCATCCGTATAAGGAGCAGACCAGATGCCCCGCCCGGCTTTAACCGGATCATAATACCATTTCATATCCTCATTTTCCGGATAGAACAGGGATATATCCTCAGCCTCCTGAAAGATATAATTTCCTGCACCGTCACTGATATACCAGGCTTCGTAAACCTTCCCTGTGAGTTCCGGATTAATGGCCAGATAGATTCCCTGAATCGCTCCATTATTTTCAGCGAGATGTTTCAAAAGAGACCCGGCCTGTTCCATATAATCTGTTCTGTAGTCCGGATTGGAAGCAAATGCAGCGGGATCAAAATTAAATGCAGTTCCCGCGGTTATAGTTTGAATGGTCTTTTCGACTCCCTCAAGGAGCAGGCTGAACTCATTGGCATAGCTGAGGGAGATATATTCAAATTTCTCATAACTCTCCCGTTCCATTATCCTGCCGGCCTGCATGACACTCAATGTACCAATAGAGATTCCTGTAAAGATCACACAGAGAATGATAATACCTATAATACGAAGACTGATTCTGCTCAATCGCCTCTCCCTGACGAATTCTTCTGCACTTGTATATTTATTATAATACAATTCAGCAGCAGATGACGATGATCATATGAAATAATCTATATTATAGAGCAGTAGAAGAACCTCAGCTCCGGTAAATCCCGGACCTCATGGTCCCCAGGAAAAAATCCCAGTTCTCCATATAGTCTTCCTTGATTTTGGCGGGGTCGGCAACGGTCTTTATTTCGTTCAGAAAATCATAGCGGGTTTTCAGCAGAAGCCACATGGACAGTTCAAGGATTTTGTCCTTGCTGTAGCGCAGATTCCCGACCTCCGCTTCACCGAAGAGTTCGAGAAAGTGTTTCTCAAAAATATCCTGTACATCCAGAGCGATTTTTTCATTGGCCAGACTGGATGTGCGGACTATCAGCTGTACAAACTCGGGGTTGTCAATATAGAAATCGATGGCCAGCTCGGCTACCAGCTTCAGACGGTCCAGAAGGTCAGAAGGCAGAACCTTGACCTCAATCCGCACCCTCTCCTTCAGATAACTGTACAGAGAACTGTAGGTATAATCCACAATGAACTTGAACAGTTCCTCCTTGGAGGATACATACTCATACAGGCCGCCTTTGGAGATGCCGGCCCGCTTTATAATACCATCCATGGAACTCGAATCATATCCGTGCTCCCCGAACTCGTCGATACAGGCCATAATGACCCGCTGCTTTTTCTTTTCTGACAGATTATCAAAGGTCTCTTTCACGTTCTTCCTACAAATCCCGCCGGTCTATGACCCGCCTGACTTTACCGCCTGTGCTGCGTCCCAGGCTTTTTGATTCAACCAGGGTGATTTTAGCATGAAGTCCGAGACTCGTAATCATATGATGATGAATTTTTTCCTGAAATTTCTGAACTTCCCTCACTTCATCGAAGGAATAGAGCTCACTGCTCACCTCTACTTTAAGTTCAATGACATCCAGCCCCTCTTCTCTGTCC